>NZ_NPKW01000876.1:0-1286 GCF_002265885.1 Vibrio sp. 03_296 | reverse complement strand
GATATTGGCCTTCCCGGCATCGATGGCTGGACCGTCATGGAGCGACTCAAAGAAAACCCTGAGACGCGCCATATCCCGGTTCATTTTATGTCTGCCAATGACGCAAACCTCGATGCGCTGCGCATGGGAGCAATTGGCTACCTAACCAAACCAGTCKWAATGGAAAAAGACTCGAAAAAGCGTTTGGCAATATCGAAGATATTCTCTCTAAACCCGTAAAACGTTTGTTGGTGGTTGAAGATGACGCCATCCAACAAGAGTCTATTCGCCAGCTAATCGGTGAAGACGACATTCATATCGTGGCGGTTCCAACCGGGGAAAAAGCACTCGAAGAATTGGAGTCCAATCGCTATGACTGCATGGTGTTGGATCTGGGCTTGGAAGACATGACCGGATTTGAGCTACTTGAACGTATTCGTCGAAGTGAAACCGCGGCTCGAGTACCGATATCGTCTACACCGACGCGAACTAAGTAAAGAAGGAAGAGCGCGAAACTCAAGTCGCTATGCAGAGAGCATTATTATCAAAGGAGTGAAGTCGCCAGAGCGTCTTTTGGATGAGTCAGCCCTCTTCCTGCACCGCGTAGAAGCTAACTTGCCTAGTGAGCAACGCGGTATTTTAAGAGCCGTGCACAACAAAGAGTCCGTCTTAACGGGCAAGAAAGTCTTGCTGGTGGACGATGATATGAGAAACGTCTTCGCGCTATCGAGCATTCTTGAAGACAAAGGAATGGACATCGTCATTGCACGCGATGGCATAGAGAGCCTAGACAAGCTCAAAGAAAATCCTGACATCGATGTGGTGCTCATGGACATCATGATGCCGAAGATGGACGGTTACGAAGCAATGGAAGAGATCCGACAAACAAAAAGTGTATGAAAAGCTGCCTGTCATTGCTTTAACGGCGAAAGCCATGAAAGGCGACAGAAGCAAGTGCATCGAAGCGGGCGCAAGTGATTATTTAGCGAAACCGGTAAATACCGATAAGTTACTTCAATGTTAAGAGTTTGGTTGTACTGATATGGAAAGCGTCACTGAATTGTCAAACGAACAACTGGAAATTCAGTTGTTACTTGAAGCGATATACCGCAAATATGGCTACGATTTTCGTGAGTATTCGCTGGCCCATACCAAGCGTCGATTAGAGTATCGACGCGCCATCGAGGGCATGTCGAATTATTCTCAAATGCAACACAAAGTGATCAATGAGCCGCGGTTCTTCGACCAAATGCTGTTGGACTTATCCATCAACGTCACCGAAATGTTCCGAGACCCTTGGTTCTATC
>NZ_NPKW01000875.1:0-452 GCF_002265885.1 Vibrio sp. 03_296 | reverse complement strand
TTAACAACAGTTACGCCTAATTGCACACTTCACTTATCCCAGTTATCCACAAAATCAGTGGATAACTTTTGGGATAAGTGAATGCCCAAAATAGTGCAATCTTTGCCGAGTCGTTGAGACATCTGAGTTAGCGAAGAGGGGTTATTCACAAATCAAATTTATTTAAGAATCAACATAATCTCGTCAAGCTTTTTTGCGAAAAATCTTTTGTCTTCTTCGCTAAAAAATAAAGCGAACAAAAAAGCGTCAAGCGCCAGTAACCTCAGGGAATTTGTGATTTTATTCACGCTCGAACAGGGGTAGAATCTGACGTCAGAATTCATAGTGATAGTTTATAAATGAATAAGTTAAATACGCCAAATTGCGATACCCATATCGCAGTCGTCGGTGGTGGTGTAGCGGGTGCTACAGCGGCAATACACTTTTCTGAACTCGGCTATAAAGTCACGTTG
>NZ_NPKW01000874.1:0-680 GCF_002265885.1 Vibrio sp. 03_296 | reverse complement strand
TGTGCTTCACGGTGAGTCATTCCTTCGACGTARCCTGCTCAACCAATCCTTTTTCGGTGAGAGCGGCAGCGATGCTTTTGATCGCATCAAGTTTGTTGTCGGCGCTCTGCTGGAGCGTAATATCTGATGAAGTTAATTTGAGCATGTTGCCTTCTTAGCGTATCGCGTCGTCATTTTTCTCGGTTCAACCTGTTTCTCTGCGCTGTGAGAGGTCTTCTATGTTTAAGAGCCTGCGTTGCTTAACTCTAAGCTGAACCGATTCAGCAATTGATTTAAAAAAATTCAGCAAACGGCACTTTTATTTACAACGTCGACACGGCCAACGAGTTCAATACCGAGAATGCTGTTCAATTCGACAAAATCATTCAATTAGGTGATGTATGTCTATTTGCAGATTTTGCTGAATCCTTTCAGCTTTTATACTGAATCGATTCAGCGTATAATTCAACAGACGCGAAGATCTGAAATTCGAATCTATGATCAGGCGCACAGATTAGGGTAGGTAATATGACACTGGATGAAAGTAGCCAAGTTGGCAGGTGTTTCGAAAACAACGGCAAGTTATGTGATCAATGGTAAGGCGCAAAAATACCGCATCAGCGAAAAAACGCAGATGAAAGTGATGGCGGTGGTGGAGGAATACAATTTTCGTCCCGATCACGCAGCATCGTCACTTCGAG
>NZ_NPKW01000873.1:0-788 GCF_002265885.1 Vibrio sp. 03_296 | reverse complement strand
ATGCCAGCGCATAAACACATTGCATTGGTTGCACACGATAACTATARGCCTAGAGCTGCTACGCATGGTAAAGAGAACAAAGAAAATTGCAGAGCCACTTCTTGTATGCCACAGGGACAACTGGCCACATGCTTAGTCGCGAAACCGGGCTTGCGATTAAAAGTATGATCAGCGGCCCAATGGGCGGTGACCAACAGCTTGGCGCTTTAATCTCAGAAGGCAAAATCGATATGCTGATTTTCTTCTGGGATCCACTGAATGCGGTACCGCATGATCCCGATGTAAAAGCGCTGCTGCGCATTGCCAGTGTATGGAATATTCCAGTGGCAACCAACCGTGCAACGGCAAAATTCCTTTTTGAATCGCCATTGTTGAATGAAGAAGTTAACGTCGAAATACCTGATTACCAAGCCTATTTGGCACGGCCTGCACCTAATTCTTCTTTCTGAGTGCCTCAACAATCATCCACCGCTAAAATCGGTGGTTTGGGGATGACAATAAAAATGCCAGTCAACTCAGTTGCTGGCATTTTTATTTGTTCTTTCGCGCTGAGTTTTCCTTCGCGACCACACTTATCTAGCTGTTGTGTTTCACCACTGGGTAGTCGTTTTCCAACAGCTCCTGAACAAATCCGGAACCTGCACCACTGTGTGTGATCCAAACTTTCTCTTTGGCGCGAGTTAACGCCACATAAAACAAGCGTCTCTCATCGGCATACGCAAAGGTGTCTGAAGATTGAGTTAGTGCTCCATCAACATGCAGCTGTTTTTTCTTGGCAGGGAACTGCC
>NZ_NPKW01000872.1:0-682 GCF_002265885.1 Vibrio sp. 03_296 | reverse complement strand
GTGTGGTCGCGAAGGAAAACTCAGCGCGAAAGAACAAATAAAAATGCCTAGCAACTGACGATTGCTGCATTTTTATTGTCATCCCCAAACCACCGATTTTAGCGGTGGTGATTGTTGAGGCACTCAGAAAGAAGAATTAGGTGCGGCCTGCCAAATAGGCTTGGTAATCAGGTATTTCGACGTTAACTTCTTCATTCAACAATGGCGATTCAAAAAGGAATTTTGCCGTTGCACGGTTGGTTGCCACTGGAATATTCCATACACTGGCAATGCGCAGCAGCGCTTTACATCTGGGATCGATCTCGGTACCGCATTCAGTGGATCCCAGAAGAAAATCAGCATATCGATTTTGCCTTCTGAGATTAAAGCGCCAAGCTGTTGGTCACCGCCCATTGGGCCGCTGATCATACTTTTAATCGCAAGCCCGGTTTCGCGACTAAGCATGTGGCCAGTTGTCCCTGTGCATACAAGAAGTGGTCTCTGCAATTTTCTTTGTTCTCTTTTACCCAGCGTAGCAGCTCAGGCTTATAGTTATCGTGTGCAACCAATGCAATGTGTTTATGCGCTTGGTCATCGTGCGAGTTGTTTTTTGCATCAAATGTTTCCGTTATGGTTACCTGATTCGGTTCGAAAATAATTAAGCATAAATCGTCACTGAGATTCAACTGCTTTGACGTACAAA
>NZ_NPKW01000871.1:0-502 GCF_002265885.1 Vibrio sp. 03_296 | reverse complement strand
GACATGAATAAAAATATCGAGAAACCTCGCTCGGCGGTTTGGCTCTGATTCACATGGCGCCTCCGTGTGAAATAGCCTGTCATTTCATCAACTTTGACTAATAAACATCACAAAGGGTAGCGCTGCTGCCCTTTCTTTGTCTGGCTTGTGTGCAACCTCAATGCCCCTCTCTTCTTCCTCTTTTCTGTGCGCTTTTACTTACCAATACCAATACATTGTTGAAATTTACACAAAAACTACCGTTAGTTTCATCTGGCGAATATTATCCCAATCAACACATTTGATTTAGAACAATGCATTAGTTAAGCAATCGTTTGTCATTAGAAAATGTAGTGCAAAACTTTTACTTTGTGCGACAATTGTTTCAAAATATTACACACCATTAATCTACAATAAATCCAGTCATAACCACTGCAAATAATCCAACAGTGAGCAATAAATTATGTGGAATAAACTCAATAAATCCATGATGTTCTGCCAAATGATGTTTGGCTTGTCATTT
>NZ_NPKW01000870.1:0-899 GCF_002265885.1 Vibrio sp. 03_296 | reverse complement strand
AATCATCAGGATCACGAAGCTTTGCCTGTTCACGGCTTATAGCTTTATCTTGAATATGTAGCTCAAGATCTAGTGATGACAGCAGGCGCATCAGGCTTTCGATACTGGACGAGGCAGGATCACGTTCAAGTTTCGATACTGTTGTCTGTTTTAGACCAACAATATCTCCGACTTTGGTTTGGTTGCGCCTTTGATTCCTGCGTACATCACGCAAGTATATCCCCAGTTGCTTAGGACTTGTTATGAGCATATCTGCCTCCAATCTAAATTAACCCMTGTAGGGATATTAGCACTTTAACCCCTGAGGGGTTAAAGTTAATTTACCCCCGTACAGGGGTAATCAGTCATAGCTGAGATTAAGAGGTTTAGTTGACTGGGTAAGGATACTAGAAAATATTTTGGCTTATATGCTTGAAGCTCTTGCTAAGTTCGATTGTTTTCGTATACTGATTGTGATTAACATTCGTCAACGTGACATTTGATTGATGAACGTAGAAAGCTAGAAAATTCAAGAGCTTGATATATATAGGTTTTCAAAGAGATGGGGTTCAAATCCCTATCTCTCCGCCACTACATAGAAAGCCTGCAAAGTAATTTGCAGGCTTTCGTCATTTCTGACGTTTGAATGTTGGCTTAAAATGACTTTGTGTCTCGTTCTGAACTGAGTTGCCACATTGAAGACAGATTATCGTAACTTCAAAGAATCCCTAATCTCTGCGTTAAGTGCACTTAGCATGATGGCAATCTAAGCTCTAAATTTTGGGCTATCGAGATGAGTGAGTGGCGTTATAGTACACTGAAAGTAACAGAACAATAAAAGCCTGAG
The DNA here is from genome assembly GCF_002265885.1 of Vibrio sp. 03_296. Lineage (NCBI taxonomy): Bacteria > Pseudomonadati > Pseudomonadota > Gammaproteobacteria > Vibrionales > Vibrionaceae > Vibrio > Vibrio sp. 03_296. The sequence continues at coordinate 73 of NZ_NPKW01000870.1, read as the reverse complement.
AATCATCTCAGGCCTTATCTACAGTCATATATGTAGAGCAACTTAAAATGGTTTAGGTGCAAAGCCAGTCATG
>NZ_NPKW01000087.1:0-2048 GCF_002265885.1 Vibrio sp. 03_296 | reverse complement strand
TGTGTTTGTATTCATAATAAGCTAACTCTTGCTTGCGTAATGCGGGTTCGAGACCCAGTCGAGTATTCGAGTTTGGTGCTTGGAGTTCTATGTCGCGTTCATGTTTGTTATCGGTCTCTCGATAGAGGAGCCAGCGTTCAATCGAACTACAACATAGAAAGCTTTAGTTGCGGCTAAAGCCTGGGTCTCACATTACCCGAAACAGGTCGATTAATGGGGATAATTTCCCATACAAAGCGTTTAAGAGGGATTCATGCCGCGTGGCATTTTTGGTATGCGGTGATTTTTGGTGGTGAAAGTGGTGTGCGGAAACTTGGTTTATGCGGCACTCACCCCTTAACGCAGCGTTATGTCTCTATGAGGTAAAAATGAGCTCTCAAAAAATCAAAGAAATTCATATAAATACTTGGGATGAGTTTAGATCTCATGTTGATAATAAGCACTATCGGAAATGGATCTATCGAGGTCAAACAGATAGCTCGTGGCAGTTAGAAAGTTCACTTTATCGCTCTATAAATGATGCGAAGGTTACCCGCAATTTAGGCGGAAAACCGTCAAAAGCGATGAATGAACGAAGGCATGAAGAAATTATGCTAGAGCGTTTTAAAAGTTGTGCCCACCTTTACTTAAGCCATCTACCTAAAAACCATGACGATCTTAGTTGGTTATCTCTTATGCAACATCATGGAGCTCCAACTAGGTTACTAGATTTTAGCTTCTCACCTTATATAGCGCTGTATTTTGCTTTAGAAAGTGGCAGCTCGGATGCTGCAATTTACTGTTTAAATCATAATTCCTTAAAACTAATTGATGATCAGTATTTCGGAGAGGGTCGAAAGGAAGTTTATAGTCAGTTAATGCATGGAGAGGATAACTTAGATAAAGTTTTCCTATTTGCTTTTGAACCAGAGTTTTCCAATCAACGCTTAATTGCTCAACAAGGTTTGTTCGTTGCTACTAACTACGTAACTTTTTCGCACGAAGATGCGTTAACAGAATATGAAATTGGTGACCGAGATGCCTATAAGTTAATTATCTCAGATAAGTTACGTTATGAAGGGCTAAGAATGTTACATCAAATGAACATCACTTCAGGAACTATTTATCCTGGATTAGACGGGTTCTGCAAAAGTCTTCATAAATTGCCAGTGTTTGATTCTAGGCATCAAGTGCGTGTTGGAAACGAGACTTAGTATCAAGTTTGAAGTGCGACACTTTCTACAGATGCGCATGAATATACTCCAGTGGTGTTCTATACCCAAGTCTTTTGCGTGGGCGCGTATTTAATTTGTGTGCAATTTCATTGCATAGCTTCTGTGTCACGTGTGACATGGAAGTTCGTTTTGGTAAGTATTGTCGTATCAAACCATTGGTGTTTTCATTAGTGCCTCGCTCCCATGAGTGGTATGGATTTGCAAAGTAAAACAGACAGTTATGGTGTTTTTCTAGTTGTGCGTAACCATGAAATTCAGTGCCGTTATCCGAAGTTATCGTCTTAAAAGGTAAGTCAGAGCGGGTCATGATTTTGCTCATTCTTACGTTGAGCGACTCGCTTGTTCTATCGTCCATTTGCCCGATAAAAGTGTAGCCAGTCATTCTGTCGACTAAAGTCACGATACAGTGCTTGGTTCCGCGGCCAACGACAGTATCAATTTCCCAGTGACCTGGCTCTTTTCGATGCTCAGCGTTTTCTGGTCTTTCGGTAATATGACGCTTATTTGCAAGCCGTCCTCGACTGTCTTTTGAGTTGTACCTTTTACGCCTTTGCTTAGTAGATTGGCGTAGGTGTTTCCATAGGGTTCCACCGAGAGCTTTGTCGTTCCAAATGTGCTGATAAATGAGCTCGTGGCTCATTGTTGGATAGCCTCTCATTCTTAGATATCCGACGATTTGGTCAGGGCTCCAATCCAGTCGTAGCAAGGCCTCAGGTAACCTAAAGTCGCTTTTGCTGTAGCGCTTGTTTCTGCGCGAGCGGCTCAGCCGGTTACGAGCCATTTGCTGTGCCCGCCGTGGTTGATAAGAGTACCTATCGAAGAACTTGTTGTAAC
>NZ_NPKW01000869.1:0-1220 GCF_002265885.1 Vibrio sp. 03_296 | reverse complement strand
TCTTCTTGAACCTTCCATTGCACATGCATGGGGCAAAGAGATGCTTGACTACGCAGTTCGTTGTGAGCTTCTGGACGCATTTATCCAAGATCTCACGCTGTCGACAGCTAAGCGTTCCAACATTGAGCAAGAGTTATACCAGCCAGGTGAAAGTGTCACGACGTACGCCTTGCTAACACGAATTCAAGAAATCTACCCCGAGGCCGATATAACCTTTAGTGATTGGCCCTGATAACTTTTTCAAGTTCGCCAATTTTTATCAAGCGGAAGAGATCACTCAGAATGGGACGGTGATGGCTTGTCCGGAAAAAGTGCAGATTAGAAGTACAGATATACGTCATGCGATCGATTGTGGGGACGATTTGGCGGAATTAACCACACCATCCGTAAGAAAATTATTGATAGAACGGCAGTTATATAAGACAATTCCGTAGTTTAGAGAGGTCTGATGAGTATGCTAAAAAGAACGTTCCTATGTTGCATTGTATCGATGTTGTTTGCCAAGCAAGCAGCAGCGTCTTGTGCATTGCTGGAAGAGCGTTCAATATGCTGCAAGACAGTGCCATGGAAATTGCACGTCAACTCGAAGATAAAATCATTTCTTGAAAAAACATGCGAATGATTTGGCTTAATGATGACAAGCAAGAAACACAAGAAGATTACTGGGGTGAATGGGCGTTAAGCCAAAGATAACCCGGTCTTGACGCAAAACCTCTCTGATAAGCATTTGGTCTGGGTTTCTGGTTGCCGGAAGAGTATGAAAACCAAGTGGCGAGTATGACAACCGAAGAGTGGCTACGAAGTCATGGTTTAATGTTCAGCATTGGCTTGGGCGATAAAAAATCCGGTGAACCGAGAATGCGCTTTGATTATCGCTGGCATGAAACTTCTGAAGCCGACGTGATGATGCAAATAGAAGTGCCTTTCTAATCTCAACAACAGAAGCTCTTTGTAAGAATACTCAATAAAAACGCCAGACAACTGCTGCGTTTTTATTGAGATTGAGTGTGGCGGTGGTTTTCCTCGCAGAGGAGCGTTCCACTTCTTTTACAACGTCTTGCCTAATAACATCTCGCAGATCACGTTGCATTGTTGTTCATCGCCGCTAAACAGTTCGCTGACCACTTGTTCTTTTTTTCCACCGGAAAGCATGCGCTTTTGTGCCTCGCGAACCAGTAGCGCCATATGCCACTCTTTATCAAGCTCATGTGACTGAGGGG
>NZ_NPKW01000868.1:0-937 GCF_002265885.1 Vibrio sp. 03_296 | reverse complement strand
ACAAAGGCTTTTTGGCCGAATGAAAACCAATGGAAAGAAGCCGAAGGAAAAGCCTACTTCGTCAATACCGATTCTGAAGGTTACTTGAAAGTTTCGTTCTTTGGCCCGTTTTACGGATCTTACGTGGTGTTTGCACTCGACAAAACCGACTACCAGTACGCCTTTGTCTCTGGCCCTAACACCGACTATTTATGGCTTTTAGCACGAACCCCAACCGTCGACCAATCGCTCATCGATACTTTCGTCTCCATGACCAAAGAACGGGGATTTGATACCGAGCGCCTAATCTTTGTTGAGCAAAAATAACGCCAGAGATAAGAACAGCTTAACGATCACGCTTTACTCTAGGAGGCGCTCTTCAAGCTCGTCATTCTGGACAGCGAGGTACGAGCGTGATGCAGAATCCATTGCGCAGAAGCGCGCTGGAAATCATTGAGAAAACCGCAGCTCTAGCGCTCGTCGACAAATGGATTCCTAGTCACGCCTAGGCTTGCTGGAATGACAGGCGGTGAGCTCTGTGTTTATCGGCCTCTTCACAGACAACAGCTGCTTAAAGTGCTCCCCCCCAAACACCGCTCTCTACGCTCGTCATTCTGGATAGCGAGGTACGAGCGTGAAGCAGAATCCATTCCACAAAGTGCGCCGGAAGTTCGGTGAGAAAACCGCAGTTCTAACGCTCGTCGATTAATGGATTCCTAGTCGCGCCCAGGCTTGCTGGAATGACAGGCGGTAAGCTCTGTGTTTATCGGCCTCTTCACAGACAACAGCTGCTTAAAGTGCTCCCCCAAACACCGCTCTCTACGCTCGTCATTCTGGATAGCGAGGTACGAGCGTGATGCAGAATCCATTGCGCAGAGCGCGCTGGAAATTCATTGAGAAAACCGCAGCTCTAGCGCTCGTCGACAAATGGATTCCTAGTCACGCCTAGGCTTGCTGG
>NZ_NPKW01000867.1:0-1238 GCF_002265885.1 Vibrio sp. 03_296 | reverse complement strand
TTGAAGTGGAAGAGTCCATGTTTGACCGAAATTGAAAGTAAAGTACAACAATTGATGGAATCTGCAGCACAGCTAAATGTTCCATTGGTGGCGGAAGCTGGCCATGGTGACAACTGGGATCAAGCACATTAAGCATTTTTTGTACAAAATGAATGAATATCATGAGCCAGAGCACAAACTCTGGCTTTTTTTATCATCAAAAAAGTTTGCAGAAATTATTGTTGAGTTGTAGTTAAATAAAAAATTCATGAAAAAAACTTACAGAAAAAGTTTGCATTCTGACCAAATTTGTTGTACATTAGTACGCGTAGGGTACAGAGGTAAGATGTTCTATCTTTCAGACCTTTTGTTTCACGTTATTGGATTAGGCTGATTCAGCGCCCAGTCAGGTTATTGACTGGGCGTTTTTATTGGGCTAAATAAAATTTCAATTAAATCATATCCATATCGCATCTCCATTCTTAACGCCTCTTGTTTGTTTCTTTTTATACGGTTTCAGATTGAAAAACGAACGCAATAGAGCGTTATATCAATATGTAAATTTACACCACTCACACTCTGATTATTTCTCTTGGAAAACTAAGTGCATATATAATAGGTGTTTTGATATATTTTTTATTTTATCAGTTGGTTAGATGTGTTTCTTAGGGTGAGAACTGAGAGAGTGTGCCATTTTGAACAATGACTGAGCTATTGAAATAGAAACAAACATCGGTAATGCTTCAAAGCATAACAATAACTACCGATTTTTCTCTCCCGTTTCCCTGCCAGGATGGCGGGGATTTTGTATCTAAAAGAGAGAAATTTGCGCTGAGCAATGACTGAAAGGCGTATGCAGTGATGACCAATCAGCAAAGGAAGARGAAGAGACACAAAGAACTGCTTATAAAAAACCCTGCTTATAAACAGCAGGGCTTTGAGAGCGAAGCGATGGTTATCCGTTTTACTCGGCTGAGTTTGACCCTTCTTCGTCTTCCTGCAGGTGAGCAAGCGCAGGTGCAAACCAGGTATCCAGTTTGGCTCTAAGCTGATCCACCCCAAGCCCTTTGAGGGAAGAATAGACATCCACTTGTACGTCACCACCGAAGGTTTCCGCCAACTTGCGCACTTTGAGCAATTCCGCTTTACGCGCACCGCTCTTCAGTTTGTCTGCTTTTGTTAGTCAGTACTTGAACAGGGATTACGACTTTCAATTGCCCAAAAGATTCATTCTCGATTGGTCGAGATCTTTCATTTGG
>NZ_NPKW01000866.1:0-544 GCF_002265885.1 Vibrio sp. 03_296 | reverse complement strand
ACGACACGGTTAAGAGCGCATTTTCGGCATTGGGATTAGATCCAACTCTTATTTCTACCTTTACACCGTTCATCCTAAGCGCACTACAAAACCAGGGCGCAAGCTCAGGTTTGCTAGATAGTCTTTCTTCTATCTGGAAATAAGCGAGAAGCGAGAAGCGAGAAGCGAGAAGCGAGAAGCGAGAAGCGAGAAGCGAGAAGCGAGAAAATTTTTTGAAGGGTTGGCGCGMMAGTTGACCAACCCTTTTTCTTTAAATACAGATAATGAAATCCAAATTTGGACCCAGTGCTGTCTGCAACTTTTGGCTCTCTCTCCGACGATCTCATCTCGAAGACGTAAGTTCGCTCGCCGAATCTCTGAGCGAAGCTTTTTTCCAGGAAGTAAGGCTTGGCTCGTTATTACCTTATCTTACAAACGCAAAAAAGCCGAGCTAATGCTCGGCTTTTCTGTTCTTACGAACCTGATTACTCAGCAGCAGCTTCTTCAGCAGCTGGGCGATCTACAAGCTCAATGTAAGCCATTGGAGCTTTATCACCAGCACGGA
>NZ_NPKW01000865.1:0-1055 GCF_002265885.1 Vibrio sp. 03_296 | reverse complement strand
AGACATATTCCTGCATTTGATTTGTAATAAAGCTCACAAAAATGACGGTTATGTGTAAGTATCCTACAATTTTGTGACTAAGGAATGCAACGAAAAGTAACCAGAGCTAGGCAAAATTCTTGTTTAAAAATGCACTTTACGTTTAACAAATATGCAACATTGGCCCGTTTTTCTTTTATTTATGCATGTTTATTGATTTTTGCCATGAAAAGCTTTCGTTTGAATTCACTACAATTTTGTGTTTTTTCTTGCAGGTATGTAATTTAATTTACTAGAAATCGTAGTGAGTATGATTGCGGTTTTCAATTGGTGGTTTTTCAATGCAATTACATGAGCTAGTGAATACGATTGGTCAGGATCTTCAGCGTCGATATGGAGAAAAAGTGCATAAAGTTGACGCTTCATGGGGCTTAGCTGCCAATCGTGATGGCACGATTGGCCGTGGTGGCTGTACTTTCTGCAATGTGGCATCGTTCGCTGATGAGCAAGCTCAAGTCAAAAGTATTCGAGAGCAATTGAGCGAGCGAGCGGGAGAAGTGCATCGCGCGAAAAAGTACTTAGCCTATTTTCAAGCCTACACCAGTACCTATGCTGAAGTGCAGGTGCTGAAAACATGTATGAAGAAGACGTTGAAAGCCGCGGATATTGTCGGTCTTTGACGTAGGGACTCGCCCAGATTGTGTGCCTGACTTCGGTGTTAGAGCTGCTCTCGGATTACGTACAGCAAGGTTATGAAATTTGGTTGGAGTTGGGCTGCAAACGGCCAGCAATGACGACCATTAAAGCGGATCAATCGTGGACACGATTTTGAATGCTACGCAGAGATCACTCAGCGAGCTCGAGCCTTGGGCATCAAAGTATGTACGCATTTGATCGTTGGGTTACCAAAGCAAGTCTCCAGACGATAACTTTGCCACCTTAGAAAAAGTGATTGAGGTCGGTACGGATGGTATAAAACTACATGGTTTGCATATTGTCGAAGGCAGCACCATGGCCAAAGCTTGGCGTGCGGGTAAGTTGGAAGCACCAGAATTAGAGCAATATGTCGAGATTGC
>NZ_NPKW01000864.1:0-651 GCF_002265885.1 Vibrio sp. 03_296 | reverse complement strand
ATGAAAGGTCGTTATGACGAGGTTTTACAAGATATTGAAAATCTCAAGACCTTCCTGATTGAGAACAAGGTGAAGTTTAAGCTGCAAGCGAAACACCTTTATCACGATCGCGAAGAGATCACCGTACACATTCAGGTGCTATCGAACATTTCTCCGTACTAGATAGAGCTGAAGAAACAGGTTCGCTAAAAAACGCTCCTCGACATGAGGAGCGTTTTTGTTTGTGTTAGTTCGACGTTGGCCACATTTCCCACACTTGGGCTTCCATGCTCGCTTCTGTGCTGTCATCGACGGCTGAGAAGAAGTCAAGTTGGGTCAATCTTTCCACCTCGTCAATCGTGGTGATGAAGTTCGCTAGCTCACTGCCAGAGACATCTCGGTGTGGAACGATAAACGCAATCGCGTCATTAAAGGCAGGGTCAAGAATGACGTTTGAAAAAGGCGCTAGGAATGACCACTCCGTTACCAATCGCGTTTTCGCCCCTTGGTAAATGGGCCCAGTGACGACGTAAAGCTCGTTATATTCATTGGCAAGATCACGAACATGCTCTTCCAGACAACAGCCACCCACGGTTAAAGCCCGGTAACTGCGGTGACATGTTACTCATCAGGAAGCTTTGTTGCATTGATTGCTGACTGAAATCCATCGCC
>NZ_NPKW01000863.1:0-703 GCF_002265885.1 Vibrio sp. 03_296 | reverse complement strand
GAGGTGTTGACCACAAATTTCAGCAGCGGCAGGTAAAGCAAATAATAGTGATAGGTTAGGATTGAGTTTTCATTTCATTACTCCTTGTTAGAGAGATGGTGAAAATAGAGTAAATGCTCATCAATGCTGTGATATTGATAATAAATTAATCAATATTCAGTAAGGTATTGATTAATTTATTTTTATTGTTGTGAATGTAACCCATTACACAACAATAACGTTTAACATTTATTGGTTGTGGTTTTGTGATGCGCCTGGTGAAATTTGTTTGGCCAATATGTTCTGACTGGCAAGGCGCTGTTCATGAACATTAGCGGGCTCATTGGCGGTAAAACGCAGATCTTGCAGGTTAAAACCGAGTTCAATATCGGTTTTGAGTGCCGAGACTCGCTTGCAACGGCGAGCTAACTCGATATGTTGATCGAACTTAGTACGATATTTCTTTGGTAGATCCGGCGAGAGAAAAGCCTGTTCGATATCGTCAAATTGGCTGAGGATCTCTTTGGCTGCTTTTGGCCCAATGCCGGGAATGCCGGTCACTTGGCTGGAACTGATGCCCGTTAGGCCCCAATAGTCAGAAAGCTGCTGAGGTTTACGCCAAACTCTTGTTCAATAAACGGCTGATCTAACCAGCGGTGTTGGAAGTAATCGCGAATCTGCAGTGTGGGAGAAAGCAGCTGGCAATAGCCTTTGTCGGTTGAAA
>NZ_NPKW01000862.1:0-1037 GCF_002265885.1 Vibrio sp. 03_296 | reverse complement strand
TTACCAAAATTTGGCGCTGGAATACCAATTTGAGAGGTACTGAAAAAGACTGGTTCAATCAGATCAAAGTCTTTTTCTTCAACCATGCGCTGCATCAGCACCGAGCCAACCATGCCACGCCAACCAACTAAACCCACTCTCATCACATTAACTCTCCGTGTATTCAAATAACAAAATAAAGTTGCATTAATAGTTCTATTTTCTAGGCAAAATCTCAAGCACTAATTGACGAAAACGTCCAACTTTTTCGTTTTGATTTGTTAAGGTCGCTAAAACTTTATGATTTAGCTTTGGTAAGAGCTCTGACCGAGCTGGATTTCCTAACCAGCCTCTGCATTCACATATGAAGCACATTTATTTCACATCACACAACACTTAAAACTAATTATTTAACTTTAGTAGTTTATTATTTCACAAAATACGTATTACACCGATCTACATCAAAACAAACGACTAAATAAATCGAATTATCCACTACGTTAATGTAATGTAAGCATCCTAAACATACGGGGGCGTAATCCCTCTAACGCTCCGACATTTATCAGAGGAATATATGAAGCAGGAAATTACTCGCTTACCAAGTCTTCCCCAAGTGCTTATTTCACTGGGATTGTTTTTACTTTTGGCTTTTTCGTTTACCGCGAAATTAGATCTACCTATTCAGCTAGCACTTTATATCGGCTGGTTCATTATTATGGTGTTGGGCYTACGTCTAGGTCATCAGTATAAAGACCTGGAAAAGCGGCATTAAACGGAATTTCGAATGGTTTGGGTGCTGTTCTTATTCTATTAGCCGTTGGCGCATTGGTTGGTACCTGGATCTCCGGCGGTATCGTACCCACTATTATTTAACTATCGGTCTGAAGGCAATACATCCTTTCTATCTTCCTTTTATGCCACTATCGATCATTTGTCTCCCTAACAGCTCTTGTCAACAGGCACCTCTTGGGGCGCAGCAGGTACCGCAGGTATCGCAATGATGGGGATTGGCCAAGGTCTTGGCGTACCAGCACCGATCACAGCAGGTGCGGTACTAT
>NZ_NPKW01000861.1:0-477 GCF_002265885.1 Vibrio sp. 03_296 | reverse complement strand
TGGCAAATTACATCTATCAACTGATGACAGACAAAACGCATTCAACGCATGACGTTGAACAAAATCATAAATTTGTCGGTAGCCATTTGATGAACATGCTGGGGGTGGTAACGATAAGTGGGGCTAAAATAGTCATCAACTCATGCATTTGACTCTCCTTAGTCAACGCATCTCAAATGTGTACTAGGGCTAGGGAGAGTTAAAATAAATCTTGCTGTGGGCTTTGTACTTCTTCTTTTATGCTTGATGGAGCTTTACCTTGTGCAAGTTTACGACGATAACGCTGACGACACAGTTTAATCACATGCAGCTGTTCACTTGGTGTCATGTTCAGCCAGTTAAAACGCTCTTCACGTTTACGCATGCATCCGTTGCAATAGCCTTTGTCATCGACACTGCAACCCCACACAAGGCTGGTACAGCTGAAAACTCCAATTGTTCCATAACCGCCTCCTGCTGCTCATCGCTTTCACTGTT
>NZ_NPKW01000860.1:0-687 GCF_002265885.1 Vibrio sp. 03_296 | reverse complement strand
GTAGGCTATCAAAGCTGACATCAGCGGTTTTTTGTTCCATTGCCATATAACAAATCGATTTAATTATAGTAGTCGTTCGAGCGAGACAATCTAAACCAAAACGGGAACAATGTCCCGTTTTAATTAACAAATCATCGTTTACTGAAAAGAAAGGGAAAGGCTTATTGACACTTAACTTCGTCTACTTTTGCGATAGCTTTATTGTATCGCGACAAGGCAGTGTCGATCTGTTGAGGATGGCTCAATAGATCGGCGAAAGCAGAGCGAAGTTCGTAGTTTTTCTCATGATTTGCTGCTTGACGATCATTAAACGTGCGTTGTGCAATTTCACCAAGTTCATCGCTACGACTCGCCAACATGTTTAATATCACTCTGATTCAAGCTGAAGCCAACTTTCAATTCGGTTTATCGACGGATACTCGGCTTGGGTCATGTTTAAGATAATAGTGAACGGCAGCTCGGTTGAGTTCGAAATGATGTTTTCGACCTTCTAAAACCAGTTGCTGACTTCGGTTAAATCTGGGTATTGCTGCTAGTGAGCTCAGCAAGATCTGAATACCAGTTTAGTGATGCATCGATGTACGCATCGTATTTTTGGGCCAAACATTGGTCATTCGCTGCCAATGCAAAAGATGATGTAGACGCTAGCATTAGAGCAACAACGAAGCGTTTCATAGTGATTCCTTT
>NZ_NPKW01000086.1:0-49261 GCF_002265885.1 Vibrio sp. 03_296 | reverse complement strand
TTCGATCAACGTGGTTTTACCGCTACCAGACTGACCCACAAACGCGATATTGCGAATTTTGTTGATAGGCATAGCGCCTCCTTGCAATAGAGAGGAAGAAGAGAAGGACGATAAATCTCATGATCAGGCGGGGTTACCGCCTGGTCGTCTTCCAGGTCATTTTGCGCGGGGCTCCTTGCATTGCGACCTCATTAGTCGATGAGTACGGATTTCAGTGTGCACCCATATCCATAAATTTTATGTGACTTAATTCATGCTGGTGTAAATCGAGCAAAGAGAAGCGGATTCGATGTCACAAATAAAGCAAAAGAGGCCATGAAGTGACCCCTTATCGGATGGGAAGCGTTAAAAGCGATGAGACAGATTCACATTGGAGCGTGATCAGAGTGTTAATGTCATGAAGCAGCTGTTTGGGTCTTCCTGATAGTCGCCAAAAGGTGCGCAATACTCAAAGCCGAATTTCTCGTAGAGGGCGCGAGCGGGGGCAAAAAAGGCCATGGTTCCGGTCTCTAAACTGATTTGTTGATAACCTTGCTGCCTGGCGTGTTCAATCAAATGCTGCAAAAGCGTGGAGGCCACCCCTTTGCCTCTGGCGGCGTGTGTGGTGCGCATGGATTTGAGTTCACCATGTTGGTGCGTAAGACGCTTCAATGCGGTGCAACCGAGTAAGGTTTCTGCTTGCCAGCCTGTCCAAAAGGTTACATCCGGATGTTGCAATGCACTTAAGTCCAAGGCGTGTACACTCTCCGCAGGCGAGGTGGCGTACATGTCTTGCAGATGTTCTTCGAGCAGCGTAATGACTTGTTTATGCTGTAAATCGTCAGTGGTAATAATCACCGTTATCGTCCTCAGTCAGTGCATGTTGTACTTGGTTTCTGCCTTCATGTTTGGCTCGATAAAGCGCTTTGTCTGCGATGAAGAGTGCGCGTTCAAAGTTGCAGCATTGCCATAACGTGGCACCAATACTCACGGTGACTTTCATATCATCCCCGAGCTCGAGTACGGAACCCAGTACCATCTCCGCACTTAGGCGGATACGCTCAGCAATAAGCAGGGTTTGTGCCAAATTTGCATCTGGCAACACTAAACAAAACTCTTCGCCCCCGACGCGGCCAAACAGATCTTGTTGGCGAATTTCTTGAGAAACTAACTGACAAAATGCTTTCAGAACCTTGTCGCCCGCAGCGTGGCCATATTCGTCATTGATGGTTTTGAAGTGATCCAAATCCATCATGCAGACCCCAATCTTGTCGTTGACTCTTCTTTGAATGTTGGCCGCTTCAATCAGAGCTCGGCGGTTCAATACGCCAGTTAATGAGTCTTGCTGTGCCAATACTGTGAGCTGCTGTTCTTTGCCTTTGATTGCCTCGGCCATATGGTAAAACGCGGCAAACAGCTCGCCAATTTCATCTTTGCGTTCAAGCAACTCACCCTGGATGGATTTGCCTTTTTCCAGTGCTTTGGCTTGGCGACGCAGACGTTCAATCGGCACGCCGACATAACGGGCAAGGTAGAGTGTCAGCAGTAAAAAGACAATCAGCGCGGCGCCGACATAAGCGAGCACTTCGCGCAGAATATGCCGGTTTTCTCTGTTCAACTCTTCAATATCAATGAACGCAAGCAAGCATAAGCCCAGCTCATGCTGTGCAACATTGAGCCCGCTGGCTCGGGTAAATCTGTGTCCCCACGAGGGGCTAATATAGATGTCTTGATTGATGAGGACGCCACCCAGATCGGGCCTGAGCCACGGAGAGGATGTGGCGTTGGGGCCATACTCTTTGAGGGCCTCGGCATTAAGATATTTCGTCGGCATCAGCAAACGCCGATTCAACTTAGTCATGATCGACACATCCACTTGGTTGATGTTGTCATTGACTAAGGTGCTTTTAATTTCAAAAATCTGATCTTCAATCAAGGTGCGATCGAGCACCGCCGTGTAGTAGCCCTTCAATTCACCTGCGCAATCGACCAAAGGGCGTGAAAGAAAATAGGTCTCGTTGTCGAAAATGAGCCCTAACTGTGCGATGTACTCTGCGGGCATTAAGCTGACCACAGGTTTTGGTAAACTTTTTATCGCTCTTAAGTTATTGAGTTGGTTGCGTAACTCGCGACTCTCGATGGAGTTTTCTTCGCCGCGAGATTTGAGCTTTTGCAGTTTTTCATACACCAACTGCTCTTTGGCTTGATTGATGGGTTGGTCGATAAGCCATTGCTGATAAGAGAGCGATAGCTGCTTTTTAGTGAACTCGTCGTAAGCGATCAACCCCGAAATGTCTTGGCGAAGAATATAGCGGTTGCTTTTGTTGGCGGAAAATACCGAATCGATGATGCTGCCTTTGGTGTCGGTTAACAGCAACATAGAAAAACCAGAAGCAAAACTGATCGCATCCTCCATTCTCTCTGTCACTACATGCTCATCTTGGCACTGAGCAAGATGCGCACTGACCAGATCGAACTCCGAAAACCGACGATCAATATAGTGGCTGATCTCTTTTGCACCCTGTGCAATCGCCAGTTGGCTACTTTGGCGGATATGTTCCACCATCAGGTTGATGCGCGCCTGATAATAGACATAGCCAAATATCGCCACAAATAAGGCGAGAGGAGACAGGATGAGGAACATCTTGAAACTGAGTCGATTCATTCGGTCGCGCTTCTTTGATCCTCAGGTTTTATGATGCCTAAGTTGCGAATCACATTGAGCTCGCCTTGTTGGAACTGAGCGAGGTACATCGGTAGATCAAAATGATGATCATTACGCAAGTGAACGGCGTCTTCTCCGCTGTAGAGCGTCAATTCAGGTAAGTTGATCAATAACTGCTCTCCATCAACGCGGCCACTTTTTTCGATGGCGGCTTTGATTAAATAAATCAGATCGTAATGCGCTTTACTTGAGTAGGTGACCACTGCATCTGCGCCGTGAAAGCGATGATAATTCTGCACAAACTCGCGAGCGACCGCGTTATCCAACCCGCTGAAAAAGTGCAGGGCGGTCATCACGCCTTGTAACGATTGTGAATCCACATTGCTTAGATAGGTTTCATCGGCCGCAAAAGCGACAACTTGAATCTCTCTTTCAAATTCAAACGCTTTCATCTGTTTGAGGAAGTTGAAACCATCACTGCCGGGCAAGATCAGCATCAGCACATTTGCCCCCGAGCCTTTAATGTGTTCCAGCACTGGGGCGTAATCTTTAACACCAAAGGCGGTAAATTCGATGCCGCTGATTTCGCCTTCCACTTTCTCGACTTCTTCGACAATGCGTTGAGACATGCGGTGTGGCCAAATGTAGTCGTAACCGAAAATGTAGAAGGAACTGCCGACGTTTTCCGCTAAGTAAGGGACAATCGGTGCAATATAGTGCTCAGGAATGGTGCTGTAACAGATGAGATAAGGGCTGTAGTGACGGCCTTCGTAGTCGATGCCATAAAACATAGGTGTGCGCAGCTCGGTGGCGATTTCACTCATTGCATAACGTGATGAACTGCTGACCGGGCCTAATAGCGCGAACACATCCTCATTGAGAATCAGCTCTCGACTGTATTTGACCGTCTTGGCGGGGTCCGTTGCATTGTCTCTGATCACCAACTCAAGTGGACGCCCCAAGACACCCCCTTTGGCATTAATCTGTTCAACCGCAAGCTCGGCGCCTCTGACGGCTTGCTCACCATATACCGCAAAGGTGCCAGTCAAAGGCAGCACCGCACCGATTTTTATCGGGGTTTGTGGTTGGGAGCAGCTTACAAGGCTAACGGCCAGCAGTGGCAGAATGAGCGGCAGCAAATAAGAGCGAAGTTTGCCCATATTGTGTGTCCTTTTCGTCAATGAGCGATATCCCTGTCCACGTTTAGCAGCCGATGTGAGTCGCGTGCTATGCGCAGCAGAGCATGAACGTTTACTTGTTGCCTTCTGTACGTCGTTCCTCGTGGTTTGGGAATTTTATTGTTGTTTTATCACTAATTATAAGGGGATGTGCTCCGTAAAGGCGAGCCCGTTTTTTGTACAGAGCTTGGTATAAAGTTCTAAACCAAACACTTACTATGAGAATAGCGTGTTTTATGCCTGTTGGCGGTTTTTGACGGTGAAATGGAACGAAGTTGTTATTGGATTCTCTTTTCTTACGTTAATGGCTGACAGAAATGGACAGAATGCGTCGAATCACCTCGTCTTCGCTGACCTTTGGATTGCGGAAAAAACGGAAAATTTCCGAGTTAATGGCTTGTTGTGCGACGGGATTGACGGCCATCGAGTCGGTCATACTCGGCACCGCAAGTTCGTTGGCCGAGGCAAACTGAAAATCTCGAAACGCCTGCTGCTGACAAACATTAAACGCGCTGAGGTCGATATCTTTTCTCACTGGAATGGAGCCTTTGGCTTGATTGAACCGTTGTTGAAAGGTTTTGTCTGCAAGGGCGCTGGCTAACTGCTCCGCTTGTGAGGCTTGAAACGACTTGCTCGCCATGAAAATAAAGCTATCCATGTTGTACAGATAGATGTGGTGAGATTGCGGTGCAGGACGGCAGCCAACATGTTGAGGGACGGCGACGCCTCGGGCCAGCAAATCGCCTAGGATCCAATCGCCTCCAAGTTGAAAGAGGGCTTTGTCTTCTGCCAGCGCTTTGGTGGCGCTGTCCCAATTGCTCTTTTGCGGGTGACCGGTGAGCAAACTAATATGACGCAGTTGGCGAAGTGCCAAGCGCATTTCGGCCGAATCGATGTTTTTCTTATCGAGTTGAACGAGAGCCGTTTTGTAAAACGTTACCCCGCCAGCGGCAATCACCAAGCTTTCGAATAGCTGGGCAATTTGCCATGGTTGATCGCCAATGGCTAACGGCATGATGCCAGCTTGCTTGGCGTGTTCCATGGCTTCAAACAGTTCGGGCCATGTTTGCGGCTCAGCAAGGTTAAGTTGCTTGAGTAGGCGATGATTGGTCCAAAGAATATTGAGACGATGTAACGTCAGCGGCAAGGCAACATAGCCATTGCTCGTTTTATTGATCTCGATGGCGAGAGGGTACAAAACGTTGTCCCACTGGGCTTGTGTGGCAGCTTGATTGATGGGATGTAAAATGCCAATGGCATCCCAAGACTTAATGCTTGGCCCCTCAATTTGCGCAAAACTTGGCGTGTTGCCCGCCAGTGCGCGCGCTTGTAGCACCGTCATCGCACTATCACCCCCACCGCCATTGACCGCAGAAGCTTGTATAGGCAGCCCTTGCTGTTTGAGATGCTTCTCCAATACCGTTAATGCCGCCGTTTCACCGGGAGATGTCCACCAATGGAGGAATTCGATCTCATTGGCAAAGAGCGTCGTCGGCAGTAATAACAGAGTCAAGAGCTTGCTTGTCATAATGTTTCTCTTGGAAAAAGTAGGGTTGCTTTTAGCCCGCCAAGCTCAGTTAGAGAGAGAGACAAATGGCCGCCATGCGCTTTGATGATGCTATTGGATATAGTCAAGCCAAGACCATTTCCTTCAATCGAGGCATGGCCTCGATAATACGGCTCGCACAGTTTGTCCAACTGCTCTGGGCGTAGGGATGTGCCGTTATCTTGCACTTCGATGCAGATGTGATCTTCTTGGCTGCCCAGGGTGATGTGTGCTTGCTGACCGTATTTTAACGCATTGTCGATCAAGTTTTGCAGGGCGCGTTTTAAGGCCAGCGGTTTGCCTGAAATGCAGGTTTCTCCTAAACAATGCAGTGAGATTTTGTTGCCGTGCGGATCCAGCCCAGAGGCAATGTGTTCAATGAGTTTGGTTAAGTCGACCGATTCAATCTCTTCGTGAATGTCGGTCTCTTTGATGCATTGCAGCGCACCTTTTACCATTAAATCGAGGTCGTTGGCGATCTTGCTAAAACGTTCACGTTCTTCATCATTGTCGAGCATGTCGGCCCTGAGCTTGAGGCAGGCTATCGGGGTTTTTAAATCATGAGAAATAGCGCCAAACAGCATTTCTCGATCTTTGATGTGGCTATCGATACGTTGATTCATTTTGTTGAAAGCACGAATGGCGGCTCTAAGTTCGGTGCTGCCTTCCTCTTTGACCCGTGGTACTTTTAGCCGGCTCGACATCAAGGTAGCGGCTTTGGCGAGTTGACGAATGGGGCGAATTTCTCGTCTGACGACAAACCATGTGCAAATCAGCAGCAGTAAACCAGACAGCAGCAAAGTGAACCATTCGCGCAGATCAAAATAGCTGGTTTCAAGGTGAATGTAGGGTGCTGGTAATACCGCGGCTAGGTAGAACCACTCATTCTCTGCAACTTCAATCTGCATCACCAAAATGGGCGGATTCAGATCGCCTAATGAAAGGGAGTAGTGTGCCCATAGCATCGGCAGCTCGTCGATCGGCAGTTCGTTGTTGAACACCCGTAAGTCGTCGCGGCGAGTGAATTCAACTAAGATGGTGGGGGTGTTTTGCAACTCGGCTGCTAAGACACTTTTGACCTCGTCCACCACCAACGTTTTTCGTTGGCTCTCCGGTAACGGCTTCACATAAATCGGATGATTGTTCAGAGATACAAAAAAGCGCGTGCCTCCCATATTGCGCAGCTGATTGAGCACCAGGTGACGATACTCCGAAGGTAAGGTCGAGAAAAAAGAGATGGTGGAAGACGCGCTAAGGGCCAAGCTGCGCACCGTGGTGATGAGCCCAGTTTTATCGCGCTCACTGGCATGTTGATACCAAATCAATCCCGCCAAGATCTGCGCCGAGATGATCACTAACAGCAGAAACAGGCTCGTGCGGGTGGCGAGAGAGTTCAACGAGGTTTTAGCTCTCATAATGAACACCGGCAGTCAGCATGTAGCCTTTATTGCGCACGGTGAGGATCAGCGCGCGATCTTTATCTTCAAGATGATGACGTAGTCGGCTGATTTGCACGTCGATCCCACGTTCAAAAGGATCGGCATCGCGGCCCCAAATCTCCCGTGCAATATCATCGCGAGACAAAATCGATTCGGCATGGGAGAGAAAAAGTGCCAGCAACGAGAGGTCTGCGCCACTGAGCTGTTTGACGTTTTGACTGGGTAGGTGAGTGAGCTGGCGTGTCACGGTATCGAGTTGCCAGTCAGCAAAACGGATTTTACGAGCAAGGCGCAAATCACTGTGATTTTGGCTACGACGCAAAATGGTTTTGATCCGCGCCAATAACTCTCTTGGGCTAAAGGATTTGGTGATGTAGTCGTCAGCCCCCATTTCAAGACCCGCGACGCGATCAGCCTCTTCCGCCACAGCGGTGAGCATGATGATGGGCACGTCTGAGTGTCGACGGATTTTCTGGCACAGAGTGAAGCCATCATCGCCCGGCATCATGATGTCTAAGATGATCAAATCTGGCGGACAGAGTTCAAGTTTCTTCCACATCACTTGACCATTCTCGGCGCACTGCACGTCAAAACCGGCTTTGCCTAAGTAATCTGATAAGGCTTCTCGTAAGTCTTGATGGTCATCCACGACCAGAATCCGTTTGCTGTCCATTGCTTGCCACGACTGTCTGTTTTGTGTGCAGTTATGATGCAATGCCTCGCCAATGAACTCAATCGATAGAGTTGTAATTTGCTGCTTACAAAGGTGTTTTTTTGTAAGCGGTCGCTTACAAACCGATAGCGCTTTGTAACCTTCGTCGGAAAAATTCGCAGTACGCTGAAAGGGAAATATGGCGCTATCCAATGACGTGATAGTGAGGATTCTTAACTCCAATTAGGAGGGAATATGTTAGGTAATGCATTTGGACAACTGCAGAAAATAGGCCGCTCGTTAATGCTGCCTGTGGCGGTGTTGCCAGTGGCGGGCTTGATGCTCGGGATCGGTAACGCTGGGTTTGCGTTTATCCCCGAAGCACTCAGCAAAGTGATGCTGGCGGCAGGGGAGGGGGTGTTTGGTAACATGCAACTGATGTTTGCCGTTGGTGTAGCGTTAGGGTTGTCAAAGGGCAATGATGGTGCGGCGGCATTGGCGGGTTTAGTGGGCTTGATCATCATGAACGCCTCTTTGGGGATTGTGACCGGATTGAGAGGATTGGAAACCGATGCGACGATCATGGGGGTCAATACTCTGCAAACCGGGGTGTTTGGCGGCATTATTATTGGCGCGGTGGCAGCGCTGATGTACAACCGTTTCTATAATATTCGCTTGCCAGAATACTTAGGCTTTTTTGCTGGCAAACGCTTTGTACCGATTGTTACCGGATTAACGGCGATTGTTGTTGGGGCACTATTGGCGTTTGTGTGGCCACCAGTAGGCCAAGCGCTAGATGTTTTTTCTCATTGGGCGGCGTATCAAAATCCAGTACTCGCTTGGGCTGTGTATGGTGCGGGTGAGCGTTCTCTATTGCCAGTTGGTTTGCATCATATCTGGAATGCGCCTTTCTTCTTTGAAGTGGGGAGCTATGTGGATCCACAAACCGGGAAAGAGTTTACCGGTGAGCTCACGCGTTTCTTTGCTGGTGATAAAACAGCAGGTTACTTGGCGGGCGGCTTTATGTACTCGATGTGGGCGTTACCTGCTGCGGCGCTAGCCATTTATCATTGTGCAGCACCAGAGCGTAAAAAGCTGGTTGGTGGCTTGATGATGTCTGCGGCGCTTACGTCTTGGTTAACGGGTATCACTGAGCCAATCGAGTTTACCTTCCTGTTTGTTGCTCCTGTGTTGTATATCATCCACATTTTCCTGACCGGCATCGCTTTTGCGCTAACCGCTTTTCTGGAGATTAAACACAGTACCGACTTTGCACACGGGGCGATTCAGTTCTTCTTGTACTACCCAATGTCTACCAACGCTTGGATGTTCTTTATCATCGGTCCGATTTGGGCTGCGTTGTATTACGGTTTATTCCGCTTCTTGATCGTCAAGTTGGATCTTAAAACCCCGGGCCGTGAAACGGAGTTGGTGGAGGTGAAGATTGCTGGCGCACCCGAAGCGATTGCGGTGGACATTGTTGCAGCGTTAGGAGGCAAGGCCAACATTAAATCGGTAGATGCGTGTATTACACGTTTGAGAGTGTCGGTGAAGGATATTTCACATGTGGATGCCAACAAGCTCAAAGCGCTTGGGGCGCGAGATGTCTTAATTATTGGGGACAGTTTGCAAGCAATTTTCGGTACGCAGTCCGACAATTTAAAAAGTGAGATTCACACAGTATTAGCAACCGTATAGTGATGTGTTCTAACTTGCCAGCTCCTGACATTCCCCCTGTTTGTTTTTCGTCTGGCAAGCTAGCCAACCTCTTAGGAGGTTGGCTATTTTCATTTTTGTTCCATAGAAACCAGTGCAGTGGTGAGTATTTTAACCACGAGCATGAGCTCACTATGGCGTGTTTATCTATCGGTTCTGTATTGCGCCATGACACCTGTCGATGGTGTCATCAACGCGGTAACATCTCCGAACAAATCAGGGCGGTCGGCTTCAATGGTGTAGTTTTTGCCATTGTTAACCTTGTTGAAGTCCACGGAGAAGTGGGTATAGCTATCACCGTATTGGTAGCGCACATTCATCACTTTCTGGTCAAGGTTGTAGACCAAACCATAAACGGTCGCGTACGGGGTCATGACACCGTTAAGTTCTCGGTTCGATGCATCCAGCGGGATCTTGTATGTCACGCTATCGAGCTTCGCCAAGCCGTTGGTGTAACTGCTAGGTTCAGTCAATTGGCTCTTCATGTATTTGTTCCACACAAAGCGTTGGGAGGACTCGATGTTTCCAGGCAGTTCAAATTTGGCGTTGTAGTCCGATTTGGCTGTAGGCTTTGCTTTTTCCCAGTTTTCCAAGTGTTTGGCATATTCTGGGCTATTGGTCATCACATCGTACTGTTCGCCGTGGTGAATTTGCCACTGGCCATTAATGAACTGCAAAATGGCCGAATCGCCGGAAGCGTCCTGCAGTGAGTAGTGGCCTTTCAGTGCCATGCCGTTATGGTTGAACTGCTGGATCTGAATTTGATCAATGTTCTTGATTGCCGCTTCGACAGTGGCAAAGTTATCTAGGAAATAGGCGATAATGCGCGTGTTTTCAAGCTGCTGCTTGCTGCTATCGAGTGTTCCGACCGTTTCTTCATCCAAAAATAGGGCGTTGGCAGCGAAACCGGCTTCGTTAAAACCATCAACTAAGCCTACGCCATAGATGCTGACGCCCATGGAGGCATATTTTGAGGTCCAGTTGAGGGCATTCTCACCTTTTGCACCTACATAGCTCTGGCCTTTGGGGCGAACATCTATCGTGGGTTGGTTTTCTTCCATCCAGTCCATCGTGCGGCTGACAAAAACACCGTGTTCGTCAGTCTTCCAAATCAGCCTTGAGCATGCGGATGCAGAGGTTGAAATGCCAATCAAAAGCGTTGCAACTGATGCGGCAATAAGTGTTTTCTTTGTAGAGTTTGCCATTTTTGTTTCCTTAGAAAGAAGGGACTTCTAATCCTATTTATGATGTTTTCTGGCGACTCAGCTCTTTTCGTCCTGATTTTGCAGAAGATAAACAATAATAATGCCGGAGCCTGTCTGTAGAAAATCATTGTCTCGCCGTGGTATGAGTTCAACTCGGTTATGGTTGATGGGAGACGCTCTTTCCCCCATCAATGTAATGGTGCTACAGGCTTCTGGCTACCTCATAACCGTCCCAGATAGCTGCCATGATGGTGCGTGCTTGCTGGCTATCACCGATGTTAAACACCTCATCAACATCAAGCTCGTTTGCTAACGTTTCGTTTAAGTGATCGTCGGCTTTGTACCCCAATGCCAGCACAACATGCCCGGCATTTAGCTCAAATGTACCTTGCGCATTTTCTGCTTCAATGCCCGTGTCAGTAATGGCCTTAAGAGACGTCGACGTAAGGACATTCACTTGCTCTTTTACCAACAGCTCTTTTAGCATCTGATAATTGGCGAAACAGGTACCGTGTGGGCCGCCAATGATGTCATTCGCCGCTTCCACCAACGTCACTGCTTTACCTTTCTGTGCCATCCATAAAGCCGCTTCTGCGCCCACTAAGCCACCACCAATCACCACCAGGCTGTTGCCTGTAATACTTTCTGGTGACATCAGCATTTTCTCTGCCACCATGACATGCGGTTTATCTTGTCCTTGAAGCCATTCAGGACGAACAGGGCGAGATCCCGTTGCAAAGATCACACTGTCAGGGTTTTCGGCCTCAATGGTGTCTTTATTGGCCGTGATATTGAAACGCACATCAACCTTTTTACGCTGCATCTCACCGGTAAACCATGTAATCAGCTGTTTGTCATCGTGCTTAAACGGCGGTTGGCAACCTGGGATCACATTGCCGCCCAGTTGCGCCGACTTTTCAAATAACACAACCTGATGCCCACGCTCTGCGGCAATTCGTGCTGCTTCCATACCCGCGACACCGCCGCCCACTACGACAACCTTCTTGGTTTTGTGGCTCGGCAACAGTTGATAATCCGCTTCGCGGCCACACGCCGGGTTGACTGCACAAGAAATGTTGCCCACTTCTGCCATACGGCCTAAACAGCCAAGGTGACAAGATAGGCAAGGGCGCACTTCTTCGAATCGTCCTCGACGGATTTTGTTCACTACGTCCGGATCGGCCAGCAATGGACGACCCATTGAGATGCCATCAGCAATACCGTGTTCAATGGCATGGGCAGCTAAGTCTGGATTTTCCATGCGTCCTGCCATGAGAACGGGAATATCAACCACTTCAGACACCGCCTGACAATACGGCTTGTACATGCCTGGTTCAAAGTAGTTAGGCGGGTGGTTCCAGTACCAAGAGTCATAAGTACCGGCATCCACGTTGAGCGCGTCAAAGCCCGCATCTTGAAGGTATTTCGCGGCCTTTAAGCCCTCTTCCATATCTCGGCCGACATCCTCAGCTTGTTCACCTGGCAGGATGCCTTGACCAAAGCCTTTCATATTGCTTTTGACTGAGTAGCGCAGCGACACAGGGAAGTTTGGACCGCAGACAGCCTTGATCCCTTGCACGATCTCGACAGCAAAGCGGTAACGATTTTCAAAACTGCCGCCGTATTGGTCTGTGCGCTGGTTGAAGAACGCCATCGTAAACTGATCGAGCAGGTAACCTTCGTGAACCGCATGAATTTCCACACCATCGAAACCCGCTTTTTGTGCAATTGCGGCAGATTCGATGAACTTGGTGATGAAATACTGAACTTCTTCTGTGGTCAGTGCTCGGTGTTTGATGTTGGGGTCAAAACGGTTTGGGGCATCTGATGGCGCGATGGATTTCTCCAATGGCGTAAAACCAGGAATGCAAGAACGTCCCCAACCTGCGGTGAGTTGAGCAAAAATCTTGGTGCCATATGCGTGTACCCTTTCGGTCATTTCCTTGGCACTGCGGATATAAGCGGTAGGGTGATAGGTGGGGCAAGGAAGGGAAGGCATTGGAAACTGCTCGAGTTCATTTTCGACCATCTGCACGCCTGTGATAATCAGGCCTACGCCCCCTTTAGCGCGAGCAGTGTAATACTCGATGCCACGCTGGTTGTATGCGCCATCGGCATCGACACAACCCAGTGTTCCCATGGGTGCCATGGAATAGCGGTTTTTTAGCATTAATGAGCCAATTTTCATTGGTTCAAATAATCGCTTATGTTGCTGTTTTAACATTGGTAAGCCCCGTAACAGTATGCTTTTAAATACGTAATTGAGACTATTACAGCAACGATTTGAGACTAATTCTTAGCATTTTAGGACAATGATTTGTCTTTAAATACTATTGAACAGGCTTTTGATTTAGATCATTCCCCGTTCGATATCGAATTTTTAGCCTGCATGGGACTTTTTCCTGTCCAACGTTTAAATGCGCGAGAAAAGGTACTCAAGTCGGCATAGCCTAATTGGAAGGCGATTTCTGTCATGTTGGTGCTGGGCGTTTTCAGCAAATGGAGCGCTTTTTCTTTTCGGTAGTTGTCGACAACCCCACGATAGCTGGTGTTGATGCTGTCTAGGCGGCGGTTAAGGGTTCTCACACTGATCAACAACTTCTCTGCGACCGAAGAAGCACAAGCTTGATTCAAACTGTCGAACTTATTGAGCGTGTTGTATATCTGCAAAATGAGGTTGTTTTGTTTGAGAGACTCCGCTTTACTGCGTAACAAGTTCAATGCGCTAAAATAGAGCTCTTCATCATGGTGAGGATTGTGACGGAAAAGCGTTTTTTTGCTCACCCATATTTGCGGAACTGGACTACCCAACACAGTCGAGGTGCCTATCAGCTGCTGAAGCATGTCATAAACCGGACGCAGGGGGAGAGTTTCAGTCACTTTAACCGTCAAATGCTCTTTAGAATCGTGGCTGATCGCCTGAATCATCCGCACTATTGTTGCAATATAGAGGGTCATTCCAAGGTAGGTAACGTGATTCTCTTCGGTCAATATTTCGCTGTGAAGGATCCAAACTTCTCTGTTTCCCTCCTTGTCATGATGCAGCTCTAACCGGATTGGTGAGCCAATTACGATGGCAAACTCTTCTGCCAGTTTCAGTGCACTTTCCAAATCAGGGCTGGTCCAAAAAGCTAAGCTAAATGGGCCAAACGTGAGTGGACCAACGTGATCCGCGCAAACAATCGGGAATGCCTTATCTTGGCTCAGTTGGTTTAAGCGATAAAGCTCACTTCTTAGTTCACTCAGTTTTAATCGGCCATCTCTAGTTTTAGACAATGGTTTAGTGTCATGTTCTAGCAAGAGATTTTTCTTCGCGGCATCATAAAGTGTCACCCAACCATGATGGAGCGACAACGAACTTTGAAAGCTATCAGCTTGTGAATTCATGAACACAAAACCTCAGTAATGTAAGAAAAAGGCATTACCTTTGATATCAAATGAAAAGGAATACGAACCGTCTTAAAATGCAAAGCCTACTGACTTTGTTATCGCCAGTATTTTTGCGCCCTCTATTAGAGCAGACTGAGCAGAACTCGTCATTAGGGTGAAGTAAAATGGCTGTTGGTCACTGTGATTGAAAGTGGTTTGGTCAGCATATAGATAGCGACGCTAGCCGCAGCGATAACCACAGCAGCACTAACAAAGCCCAGTTCCGTGGAAGCCACAGCGCACAACAAGGCAATGAGCAGATAGCTTAAGCTTTGAACTAAGGTTGAGAACATTGCCAGCCCGCCATCCACCCTTCCTCTTTGTTCGATCGCAATCGTGTGGTGCATCCAGTTGGTTCTTGCTATGCGATTGAGCGCATTAAAAAAACCAAAGACGAGGGTGAGGATGATAAGGCTTAAAGGGTCGTTAAACAGACTCATACCAATCAGCGCGATGGTGAGGGCGACCATGGCATAGAAAATGGTGGTCGCGTATGGGCGTTTGGACAATAAGCGCTGGATAAATAGCCCGGTCAGCAGAGCCCCAACGCCAAACGCGATGCTGTAGCTAGCAAACCAATGGCCAGATACGCGATTTTCGGCAAACCAAATGGGCACTAACTTACCTAAGAAAGTGACGACAGGGTACGAAAGGCAAGAGAGTAGCACGATCGCAAACAGCCTTGGTTTTGCTGCAAAAATCGCTCGGCTTTCCGTTACTTGATGCCAAAAGTGTCCACTAGAAGTTTGTCGTAGTTGGCGACGATACGGCGTCACCGCATAACAGAGGGTGGCAATCAGTGAAGATGTGGCCGCAAAGAGCGCAAACTCTCTCACTCCCCAAAGTTCCAATAGCATTACCCCTAATCCTCCCGCACCCAAAGTGGTCATTTGCAGGACAATTTCTTGTTTACCAGAAATAGCGGCGTACTCGTGTCGCTGATAGTTTTCCTGCGTGAAGGCGTTATTGCTGTTCCAACCGAGATTACTTGAGAGCCAGAAGATCAATTGAGCGGCGGCCAGCAGCCATGGTGATGTCAGACCAAAACTGTAAATCAGCGCAATGGCGAAGGCTGTCATCGCTTGAACCGCTTGATTTACGACCAAGATTTTTTTGCGTGAATGGCGATCAACAATGGTGGCGAAAATGGGAGCAAAGAGAAAAGCCACAGCGGTACAAGTTAAGGCAGTGAGAGCAACAAACGTGCCCATATCGGGTGTTTGTAACATCATCCATGGTAACGCCATCATAAACAGTCCCGATGAGATCCCATCAAAAAAGAGGCCGGTGAGGTAAGGCAAGGTACGATTGCGTGTTGCAGGTGGCATATTCATTATTTTCTCCATGTCGACTGACGTATTTGTTGCTACTCTAAAAGCTCAACTTAACTTGAGGTAAAGCACTTTTTTGCTCGAATTCGACAAAGAGACAGCCTCAAAACTCGCAAGGAAGCAAAATGGACATCAGCGTAGGTGAAGTGGCGAAACGATCGGGAGTGAAAGTGTCGACGTTGCACTTTTATGAACAGAAAGGGCTGATCACCAGTTGGCGAAATCAAGGCAATCAAAGACGCTACCATCGCAGTGTGTTACGTCGTATTGCGGTGATCAAAGCGGCTCAGCAGGTCGGACTGTCACTAGAAGAGATTACCCAAGCGTTAGCAGGGCTCCCTAAGCATCAAGCACCGACAAAAGCGCAGTGGGAAACCATGGCCACCGGCTGGCATGCGATGCTAGAGCATCGGATTTTGCAACTGAAAGCGTTGCAGAGCGATTTGGGGGGCTGCATTGGCTGTGGTTGTTTGTCTCTTGAAAGTTGCAATTTACGCAATCCTCAAGATGAAAAAGCGGCTAACCATCAAGGGGAATCGTTACTGACAAACCCGGAGGATGAGGATTTTACCGCGATTGTGAGCCAGCTATAAGCTATCAAGACGCTCTAAATACGCGTTTGCGGTGGCAAGAATACGCGCTTTCTCATCGTCGGCTTGGTTTTGCCAATTTTTCACCATCAGAGCCATGCGAGGATTACGCGAGAAGCGATTTTGATGTCGGTCGATGAAATGCCAATAAAGGCTATTCATGGGGCAAGCATCTTGCCCACTGCGCTGTGTGACGTGGTAATGGCACTGTTTGCAGTAATCACTCATTTTATTGATGTAAGCGCCGCTGGCAGCATAGGGTTTGGTGCCCACGATGCCACCATCGGCGTGAAGAGCCATTCCCCTTGTATTGGGCATTTCTACCCACTCGATCGCATCGATATAAATGCCAAGATACCATTGCTCCACTTCGTCAGGGTCACAGCCCGCAAGCAGTGCAAAATTCCCCGTCACCATCAGACGCTGAATGTGATGTGCGTAGGCAAAGGTGAGTGATTGAGAGATGGCTGCACGCATGCAAGCCATGTTTGTCTCGCCGGTCCAAAAATAGGAGGGTAATGTGCGTTTGGCTTGCAGTGCATTGAGTGCGGCATAGTGCGGCATCTGGCTCCAGTAAATCCCGCGAAGATATTCACGCCAACCTAATATCTGCCGCACAAACCCCTCTATTTGCGCCAGAGAAATGCCATCTCGATTGTGTCGATAAGCCGAGATCGCGGTGTTGATCACTTCTGTAGGAGAGATCAATTTGCTGTTTAAGGCAAAGGAGAGCCGGCTGTGATAGAGGCTCCAAGAGGCAGTATGTTGGTGGATCATGGCATCTTGAAATCGGCCAAAATAGGGTAGGCAGATTTGGCAAAAGTGTGCCAGTAACGTCAATGCTTGTGAGCGATTGATTGGCCAGAGTAGCGGTGTTTGTGCTTCTCCAATACAATGCACCTGGTGTCGCTCTAGCCGCTGAAGAATGGTGTCAACAGGATTGGCAAACATCAGCGGCGTAGGCAGTGCATCTCGATCCTTGTCCGAGAGTTTGTTTCGATTATCGGCGTCGTAGTTCCATTTTCCTCCCAACGGTTTTTGCTGATCATCCAACAAGACGTTATGTTGCTTACGCATTTGGCGATAAAAATGCTCCATCAAAGGGGGTTTCGCTTGGGAAAATCGCGCTTCGATTTCATCAAAAGGGAGAATGAAGTGTTCGCTATCGACACAGGTAATGGTTGTACCTGGTATGGATAGATTTTGGAGTTGCTGTAAAAGACGATATTCGTCAGGACGTTGATAGTCAAAATGAGTGATTTTGTGTTGCTGGCAGAGAGCTGTAATCCAGTCAGTCAGTGTGGCTCGTTGACACGACTCATCAAGATCGATGTAGCGGACAAGATGCCCTTGTTGTTGCAGAGTCACCGAAAAATGCGCCATCGCCGCAAAAAAAGCGCACACTTTTTGTACGTGATGGGGAACATAATCGGTTTCTTGTTTAAGTTCGATGATCAGATATAAGGTGTCATCGCTCACCTGATCGAACCAAGAGTGCTGCGCATTGAGTTGGTCGCCTAAAATGAGTCGTAGCCGAGTGAATGTCATCTTCTTCTCGCGAGTGTTTTTGCTGTTGTATACGATTTGCTGTTGCATACGAAGCGTGGCGAAAAACGATCAAACTGGCGCTATGCTTAATTCGGCAGTGTTTTGCAATACTCTCTCGGAGAGAGTCCAAAGCGCTGGCGAAAGCGTTGACTGAATTTATCTGGCGATTGGTATCCGCACATCAATGACAACTCTGCGGTTTTACGATGGCCTTGCTGCATTAGGCTTAGCGCATGGCTAAGCCGTACTTTTGACAACACTTCACGATATTGAGTGCCTTCCTCTTTTAAACGGCGGATCAAGGTCGCTTTGCTGATGGCAAAGTGCTGACAAGCGTCTTCAATTTGATGATCTTTACTCGGCTGTTGGGCGATAAACTCACTCAGCTTTTGCTCAAAGCTTTGGCCTTGTGGTGCAAACATCAAATGCAGCACCCCTCGTTCTGCTAATTGCTGATAGAGTCCATACAGCCAGAACATGAGTGTTTCTGCACTCAAATCGCCAAGCGGCAGTCCGGCCAGCAAATTCAACGTATGGTTGAGGGCTTTATCACAGCGAACCACAGGGTGATGAAGGGTGAGATGTGGTGTGGTCGTGCCATTACGTTCACTCAACGACATCATTTCTGACGTGGGTGATAGAGAAAAGCAAAATTGACGAGATGAAAACTGCCCGGCTTGAGGAAGATTCTCGAAATGGAGCGCATGATTGGCACGGCACAGCAACAGGCTGTGGGCATCAATATCCAAGGTGGTTTCTTGCCAATAAAGGCGTTTACTGCCACTGGTAATTTGGATAATGCTGGGAGTGAGAATCGCCACATTGCGCAATGCTTGCGTGTGAACACCACGATAGTAGGCAAGTTGCATCAATGATTTCATTGTCACTCCCATACGAATTATCGAACGTAAGTTGCGGTTAACGTTGCTTTATCTAACGCCATCGCGTTGAGCATAAAACCCACTAGAGCGGGTGAGCTGTTGCTATCTAAGTCTAACTTGGCTTCTGGCAAAGCCCAAACGGTAAATTGATAGCGGTGCATGCCATCACCCTCTGGCGGACAAACGCCGCCGAATCCTTTTGCGCCATAGTCGTTACGGATCTCCGTTGCGCCTACTTTCTTAAGGTCAACGCCACGCGGTAATTCCGATACATTGGCTGGGATATCAATGGCAGACCAATGCCACCAACCACTGCCTGTTGGGGCATCTGGGTCGTACGCTGTGATGGCAAAACTTTTGGTGCCTTTAGGGGCGTTTTGCCAGCTCAGTTGAGGGGAAAGATTATCGCCGCTACAACCAAATCCTGTAAATTCAAAGGTTTTCGCCATGCGTTGCCCTTCCATAATGTCATGGCTAGTGAGGCTAAAATCGCCAGCATAGCTGGTGGATGCGGCAACAGAGCTAAGCAGTAGTAGTGCGATAGATGAGTATTTCATGCTGATGTTCTCCTAATGGTGTATGAGAACCATTGTAAGAACCTCAGGATTGTTTTCTCGCTTGAAAGTGTCACTGTTTTTAATATTTACTTGTAAATGATTCTTTTGGTCTGTTTTTCTGGGTTTTATGTAACGGTGTGATGCTGCGTCGTTTGATGCTCACACGGTGCGCGGAGCACCAATGCGAGCTAGAACAACCCCTCTGCTTGTAAGCGAAGCAGCTCTTTAAGTGCGATCTTATCCACCTCGGTCGCTGGGGCGAAGTCAGTCACTTTGCTCCAAAAGACAGTGTCCGCTTCGTGGCTTTGGATCTCGCCTTGCCATTGGGTCACCACATAATAGTGCAGCAACTGCAGCTCAGAGGTCGGATGGTAGAGCGAACAGAGATAGTGATACGCCAACGCATCGACGCCAAGCTCTTCGCTGATCTCTCTTAATAGCGTTTGTGTTTGGCTTTCCCCGGTTTCCATATGCCCACCGGGAATGGCTACCATATCAGGGTCACAGCGCTTTTCCTTGCTGCGCTGTTCAAGCAATACCTTGTCTTCATCAATCAATAAAAAGGAGACGCATGGATGTACAGGGGGCATGTTTTTACTCACTGCTTCGGTTGTTACAAGCTCTGTATGACAGAGAGTCGAAGGCTTATAAAAACAGAGAAATGGCGAAACGACGAAAAGTTTGTTGTTAAACTGTGCGGCTTTTCACTGTGTTTGTGAGGCAATGTGTTTCGATCAAGCTCTCTAATGCGTCAACATTAAAGGGTTTTGCGAGAATATCGTCAAAACCCGCCTGTCGGTACTTTTTCTCATCTTCTTCAAACACGTTGGCCGTTACCGCAATGATCATCGCCCCTTTGGCGAGTTGCTCTGCTTGAATTACTGTCATTGCTTGCAAGCCATCCATCACTGGCATTTGAATGTCCATCAACACCAAGTCGTAGGCTTGTTTTCTCATCCGTGCTAAGGCTTCTTCACCGTTATTGGCCATATCGGGAACAATGCCTAAGCGAGCCAGAAAGTGCGTCGCGACCAACTGATTAATATGAACATCTTCTACCAACAAGACCTGCAAATCCAAGTAGGTTTTGTGAGGCATGGTGATGGTGGCTAACGATGGGGTCGGTTTGCCAAGGAGCAGTTCATACATTCGATAAGAAACATACGGCTTGCTCAGGTACTCCACTTTTGCACTGCTTTCGAGATTCTGCTGTTGTTCGATATCGGTGATCACCAGCAGTTTTCGCCCCCCAGCTTCCTCGTATAAGATAGGAAGAATGTTCGCGATAAGGCGTTGATTGTGATGGTAATACACAAAATAAGGCTGGGTATGCTCCGCCAATAAAGCCAATCGGTTCACATCGTGTTGGATAGTGCTGTAATACTCACTGCCATCATTATGGACCAAAATATCACTCGGACATGGTGGTTTAGGCTCAAAGTGCGATGCATGCAAAAGGGGCAGTGTTAATGATAAGGTCACCTGGGTGCCCCGATTAAGTTCGCTTTCTATGCGTAACGTGCCTTGCATGAGATTGGTCAGTTTTTGGCAAATCGCCAACCCGAGTCCTGTGCCGCCGTATTTTCGTGTGGTTGAATCGTCGGCTTGAACAAACTCGTCAAACACCTTTTGCAACTGCGCTTCTGAAATGCCAATACCAGTGTCAGATACGCAGATTTGCAGCACCGAGTTAGGGCCACGATTTTGCACGGTGAACGCCACTTTGATCTGTCCTTCATGAGTGAACTTGATCGCGTTTGAACAGAGATTGCTGATGATTTGGAACAGGCGCAGTGGATCGCCGTAGAAAATCATGTCGCAATCTTGAGGTGTGATGATAAAACTCTCTACCCCCGGGGGCTGGGTTCGCTCGTGAAACAATACGCGAGTGTCATCAACAATGTCTTTCAGTGAGAATTCCACTTGTTCCAATGTCAGCTTGCCAGAGTCGATTTTGCTGATGTCCAAAATGTCGTTCATCAAAGCAAGCAGATGTTTACCGGAGCGATGGATCAGATCGATGTACTCGCGAATTTGTTCGCTGGCATTGAGATAATGGTCGGTGTCGCTTAAGCCGATGATGGCATTCAGTGGCGTGCGTACTTCGTGAGAAATGTTGGCGAGAAATTTGGACTTGGTTTCGGCACTCGCTTCGGCGGCGCGCTTCGCTTCTTGCATATCGAGGGATTGCTGTTGCGTAAAACGGGTGAGTCGCACTTGATCGATATAGAGTTTGAAGACGAGCGCGATGATCAAAATAGAGACAAAGAGGATAGCCAAATAGTACCAATGTTGTTGACGATAAAACTGCTCTCGGCTCAGTAGGAAGTCACTCTGATTGTGTTCAACCCGCAAAATGACTTCTGCGGTGTAGGTATTCCAGCGGTTATAGAGCGTATCGGTTTCGCTAATTAAACTCGGCATCACGGCTTCAGCTGAAGTCACCTCTTTTAACGCGGCGACTCGGGAGGTCAATTGATGCAGTCCTTGGGTCATGGCATCCAGTTGCGCAAAATCACCGTAATCAGAATGAAGCTCAATGGTGGCGTGGCTTTTCAGATCATTTTCAATGCTCGCACGCATGATGCGTGTACGGATTTGAGTTTTCTGCAAGTTGGCAGCAGACGGTTCGACTAAGAAATCTTGCAGCGAACTTTTGATGTGCAGCAGCTTGGTTTTTGCGCCTAAATTGTTGTTTACGATCGACACATACGGCGCCATTGCTTGGCTGGTCATGTTTTGATAAGAAAAAAAGGCGGCGGCGATAAGGAAAAATAGTGTGCTACCTAGCGTCACTAGGAGAATAGCAAGGATGGGTAACTTACTGCTCTGCTTCATCAATTTCCTCATTCCACTTTGATTTCACGGACTTGCCAAACGGAGCGATTGTAGTAAAGGTCAAAGCGTAACTCAGGGTTGTCACTAAAGGGATACACCACAAATAGCGGGCCTTTATCGTCAATCGTCATGATTTTGCCATTTTCGTGCGTGGCGAGGATCACGGGGTAATTGGTCACATCCTCGATTGGAATCGTGGCGACGTAATCATCCCACGCTATCACAATCAACTCGCTGCCCTTTGCTCCTACATAACTCAGTAGATCTGACAGCCGTGGGCCTTGGTATTGATAAACGGAAGCGACAACATGATTGTCAGTTTGAATGGTCACTTGCTCAAAAGAAGCGAGCGTTTCTCTATCAAGTACAAAGCCATCCGGAGAGTTTCGGTTGTCAATGTTGCCACTGATGGTCAGTAAAATGTCACCCTGAGGGGGAGGGTAAATTTGTGCCAAACACAATGTTGGGAGCAACGCGAGTATCCCTATTTGCCAAGCAAATTTCATTGTCATCTCCAGCGATGCATAAACCATTCATACCTTTGAAAATAGGTTATAAAAAGCCGCCTTTCAAACCGACTCTGGCGCTTATTGAACGAGAAATGTCCAAAGCCATGGCGGCATCAGCGTCAAGATGTGTTTGGTCAATATCACCAAAAGTGAGCGATATTCGCGCATGTTATTTTTATCTTGAATGCTTTATTTTGTAAGTGATTGAAAAGTGTGGAAATAACATTTGGCACAAAAATTGTTACAAAAAAGGAATTTCATGGTATTTACGCTGTCTATCTTTTGAGTTTTTGATATGAATCTTGCCTATTGGAGTGTGTTCGGCAAGTGGATTTGAGATCGAATCAAAGAAAGAAACGTAAAACATAACAATTAACAATACCTCGCTGGCGTGACTTTTTCGCGAGGTCAATAAAACACAGAATAAGGATGCTCATGTTACACAATGTCGCTCGTTGGATTTTACCTGTCGCTCTGTTGGGGGTCGGATACGTTGCTTATCAAGCCATCGCTGCATCGGGGCCGGAAACAGACGATAAAAAAGAGGCTGTGGTCGAAACCATTGTCGAAACGGCCCCACTGCTCCCGACGGAACACAAAGTGATGATCACCAGCCATGGCGAGTTGGTGCCTTTTGAAACGACCCGCTTGTCTGCACAAGTCTCTGGTGAGGTCGTGTCTTGGCACCCAAACTTTGTCACGGGGGGAATTGTAAAGCGTGGAGAGGTGCTGTTTTCCATTGAATCGGACAACTACCAAGCGGCTGTGTTACAAGCCGAAGCGGAGTTAGCGTCGGCAAAAGCGGTGTTGATCGAGGAAAAAGCGAAAGCGAAAGTTGCTGAGCGCCAAGCCAAAAACCTTAGCGACAAACAAGTGTCTGATCTCTATTTGCGTAAGCCACAATTGCTCAGTGCGGAAGCGCAGGTGAAATCAGCACTGGCGTCGCTCAAACGAGCAGAGCGCGATCTGGACAACTGTAAGGTGGTCGCCCCGTACGATGCTTTAGTCGTCTCACGACAAATAGGGGTTGGCCAATTTATTTCCGCGGGCAGTGAAGTTGCGTTACTCAACAATATTGAAGCAGCTGAAATTCACATTCCTATTGCTGGCTTTGACAGTGCTTTCTTGCCTGAAAAACTGTCGAATATTCGTGCCACCATCCGTTTGCAAGGGCTTCGCCAAGTCGAAAGAGAGGGCAACATTGACCGTGACTTGGCGATGATTGATTCCGCCACACGTATGATCAACGTTGTGGTTCGTATTGATGACCCGTATGGCATTAATTCGCAAAAGCCTGCGATCAAGTTCGGCTCCTACGTGGAGGTGCAATTTGCAGGCAAAGAGCTCAAACACATCTATCGCTTGCCGCAAGAATTGGTTAGCAACCGCACGGTTTGGGTCGTGAACGAAGAAAACCAGCTCTATCCAAGAAGCGTCAATGTATTGCGTTCAGAAGGTGAGTTCGTCCTGATTTCAGAGGGTATTGAGCAGAGCGATAAACTGGTCCTCACAGTGCCGGAATATCCACAAAAAGGCATGTCGGTAAAGCTCTCTCAGACAAAAAACGCTGACGCAGAAAATCAAGGCTAAAGGAGCGCAGGATGGAATCTAACCAACAGCGCGGCCTAATCAGCTATTTCGCGCACAATTCAGTGGCGGCCAACTTACTGATGGTGTTCATCATCATCATGGGGATCGTCAGTTTCTTTTTCATTCAACGTCAGATGTTTCCGAACATAGAAGTGAATTACATCAACGTTAGTGCTAGCTATCCGGGTGCTTCTCCTCAAGAGATTGAAGAGAGTATCTTGCTAAAAATGGAAGAGTCACTCAAAGACGTGACGGGTATCAAGCAAGCCGTTTCTACCGCCTCGCGCGGCAACGCGCATATCTCATTGGAGATCAACGTCAAAGCCGACATCAAAGAGGTGTTGGATGATGTGAAGCAGCGAATCAGCACCATTGCGAGCTTTCCGAAAGGCATGGAGCCAGTCAACATCTACCAATATGAGTTTCGCCAAGATGTGATTGAACTGTCTTTAGTCGGAGATCGGCCATTGGAAGAGCTCAAGCCGATCGCGAAGAAGATCGAAGATGAGCTGCTGCAATTGCAAAACGTCATGCTGGTGGAGTTGAGTGCGCCAGAAGAGGAAATTGCGATTGAAGTGGATCCGCTCGTGCTGCGCAAATATGACCTGACCTTAAACGACGTGACCAATGCGATTCGCCGCTATTCCGCAAACTACTCCGCGGGTGAAGTGAGCACAAGCGCCGGCATGATTGCCGTCAGGATTGAAAACCAGTACTACAAAGGGGAAGAGTTCCGCAATATTCCCGTCAAGTTAGGGGCCAATGGCGCGAAAGTCCTACTGCAAGACATTGCGACGATAAAAGATGGCTTTACCGAAGCTGAGCGTTACTTCCAGTTTTCGGGGCAAAATGCGATTTATCTGTCGGTGAAGGCGACCAAAGATCAGGACATGATCCCAGTCGCTGAATCGGTCAAAGCTTACATTGCGCATAAAAATGAGCAGCTACCCGATGATTTGCAAATCAAAACTCTGGTTGACATGACTTACTACTTGCAAGGGCGTTTGGACATGATGCTGAAAAACCTCCTGCAAGGGGCTGTTTTAGTTGCCATCATGTTGAGTATTTTCTTGCGTGTGCGTTTAGCGCTGTGGGTAATGATTGGCTTGCCCGTTTGTTTCCTTGGCGCGGTGATGGTGATGCCTTTTATTGGCGTGACGATCAACATCGTTTCACTGTTTGCCTTCATCATGGTGTTGGGTATTGTGGTGGATGATGCGATTGTGATAGGCGAAAGTGCCTACAGTGAAATCGAGAAAAAGGGCGGTGGCGTTGACAATGTCATCACTGGGGTGAAAAAGGTGGCAACCCCCGCGACTTTTGGCGTACTCACCACCATTGCGGTGTTCGCCCCATTTTTGATGTCATCAGGCCCTGAGCGTGCGTTTTTTGTCGGCATCGCGGCGGTTGTGATGCTCTGCCTTATTTTTAGCTTGATTGAGTCTAAATTGATTCTTCCGGCTCACTTAGCGCACACCAAATTTAGCCCCATCAAACCAGATGGCTGGCGTGCTCGCTTCAATACACGTTTCTTTGGTTTCGTGAATGGGCCTTACCAGCGCTTTGTGCGCAAATGCACTCATTGGCGTTGGAGTGTGATGGCGTTCTTTGTGGTTTTATTGGTGATCAGCGTTGGTTTGGTCACTTCCAATCATGTTCGGATCATCATGAACCCGAAAGTGCCGACGGATTTTCCTGCGGTGACGGTGAAAATGAACGACAACGTTTCCAGCGAGCAGACCATTGACGCGTTGAAACAGATTGAGCGAGTGATCAACGAGGTTGAAGAGGAGACCATCGCGCAACATGGACGTGGCATGATACGCGACATGCTTTCATACAACCGAGGACGCACCGAAGGGCGCATTGTCGTGCCCTTGGTGGATGAAGAGCTTCGTCCGTTTAATACCTTTGAACTTTCAAGAATGTGGCGTGAAAAACTGCCTACGCTCGCAGGGGTAAAAAGCCTCACTATTCGTGATGCCACCAACAGTGGCGATGATGGCGATGAGTTTGGCTATCGCCTCTTTGGCACGGATATTGAGCAGCTCAATGCCGCGGGGCGTTACCTGATAACACGTTTGCAAGAGCAAAATGGCCTGTTTGATATCTCCTCAAGCATTGATTCAGGAAGTAAAGAAGTATTGCTCTCTCTGGCTCCAGTGGCTTATGACTTGGGTTTAGATCTCACCATGATTGCTGAACAAGTTGGCGGCAGTTTTTATGGCGGTGAAGCACAACGTTTTATCCGCGATGGAGAAGAGCTGAAGGTGATGGTGCGTTATCCGAAATTGACGCGTGAGGCGTTTGCCTCACTTCGTTACGCGGTGATCACCACGCCCACTGGCAAAAAAGTAATGCTTGGTGATGTCGTGACCATTGATGAGCAGCCGGGCGTGAGCAGCATTCGTCGTGAGCAAGGTTACAAAACAGTTTATGTATACGGCTCCATCGATGAGGAAATCGTTGAACCAAATGAAGTGGTGAAAACCGTACGAGAGTCGTTATTGCCTGAATTGAAAGAGAAGTTCCCTGGCGTCCGAACGGAGCTTGGCGGCAGCATTGAGGAGCAGCAAGCTCAGCGTAATGAACAGATTATTTTCTTTGTCGCGGGGATGATCATTGTTTACATCTTGCTGGCAGTGCCACTGAAGAGTTATACCCAGCCGTTGATTGTGATGTCGGTTATTCCGTTTAGTCTCACTGGTGCTATTTGGGGTCATTACTGGTTAGGTCTTGATATCAGTATGATGTCCACCTTCGGCCTTATTGCGGCTGCGGGGGTCGTGATCAATGACTCTTTGGTCATGACGGATTACGTTAACCAAGTGCGCCGTGAAGGAATGTCGATCAAAGATGCGGTGGTGCAGGCGGGGTGCGCACGTTTTCGCGCGATCACACTGACCTCGATCACCACCTTTGTTGGGGTGTTACCAATCATGTTTGAAACCAGCTTGCAGGCGAGATTTGTCATTCCAATGGCCGTCGCTCTGGGGTTTGCTGTGCTCTTTGCTACCTTGCTGACGCTGGTGTTAGTGCCATGTCTTTACTTGATCTTGGAAGACATTAAACATCTGCTTGGAAAAGTGTGGCGTGGTATCTGCTACCCATGGCGACGCTTCTCCTCACTGCGTAAAGCGAACGCTTAAGGCTGATTTATCGTTATCCCATGCCGCTTACGAGCGGCATTTTTTATGCCTTGCGTTTTACGTGAGCGCAAAGTGAGAATTGCCTCTACGCTTTAAATAAACATAAAAAAAGATCATCAAGCATGTGAATCAGCCGGTTGAGCTCGTTGTGAGAATCACCGATGCAAAAGTGATTTGGAAACAATTGGTAAAATTTGCACACAGTTTGTAAATTTCGCCAACACCCCGATCGATATGGATTTTGCATGGATGTAAGTGATTGATATTTAATATTTATAAAATTGGCACGCATAGTGCAATCTAGAATGCAGTTGGTAATAAAAATCCAAAGCGTGAGGAAATAAATATGAAACCTTCAATTCTCTTCGTTCCTAGTCTGATTGCAATCCTTGCAGCATCGTCCGTAGTACAGGCTAATTCCCTTGAAACAACTCAATGGAGTGAAGAACTGAAATACGATATGAGTGCCATGAAAAAAGAAGCGATCGTCAGCATTAACCAAGAGAATGCAAAAGCGATTGAAGAGCGTGACGCTAAACTCGTGAAGCACATTAAAGAAGAGCAAGAGCAGTTAGTGCACATTAAGTGTCAGAAAGTGGATCAAACTAAGTCGTAATGGATTTGGTTGCTCTTCGCCTCTAATGTAAGGCGTTTTTGTAAGACGTGAATATTGAGGTACAAACAAAAAGAAAGCCCACGTATAGGCTGTTACGTGGGCAAAAAGGGCACCATATTTGGTGTGTCTATTCATTTTGGAGATGGTCGCCAAAAAATCCATTTTGTTCCTGTCAAGAAGCTTTCAAGGGATTGGACGCTTCGAATCAGTCTGACCAGCGCTGTGTAAAGTAACACCTTTGTTACCTTTGTTAAAATGTAAATTCAGTAATCATAGATTCCAGAATTGTTGAAATTATGCTTACTTTATATGTGGATTTTACGTTTAATCATACGAATGTTGCGTTCATATTTTTCAATTTATTTTCATTTTTAATGAAAAGTGCACATTAACTTGCGCGCATTTTGTCTCTTGCGATGCGTGAAGATGGCAATTCATTAACATTGTTAACTATTTCTGGTCAGTGCGAGATTGCAACTATAAAATTCGCCTGTGAATGCTAACCCAAATGGATGTGACATGGTTTTAAACGCGCTTAGAGTGCTACTCCTCGTTATTGGCTTTTTTTCTCCTATTGTTCAAGCGATCCCGAGCAGTTTATTGCTCAATATGACGGAGGAGGCGAGCAGCGCTCCGGCCGCAACAGACGCAAATCTGACGTTGCCTTATCAGTATAAAGATCCTTTACAGCGTGATACGCCCCGTGGTGCTCTAAATGGTTTTTTGGTGGCCGCTTATGCGCAAGATTACGCGAAAGCCGCAAAATACCTTGATATGCGTTACTTACCTTCTCATCTAAATCCTCAGCAAGGGGCGGAGTATGCTCGGCAGTTGCATGCGATAATTGAGCGCAATGTCTGGATCAACTTACAAGACATCAGCGATTCTCCTGCGGGTGCCGATGATGATTTTTTGCCTGAGTATCGTGACTCTTTTGGCGTGATCACCATTAAAGAAGCCGAAATCACCTTGTTGTTGCAGCAAGTACCGAGCAAAAGCCTAGGGAAAATTTGGAAAGTGTCGAACGCGACCGTCACCATGGTCCCCAAGTTATATGAAGAGTTGGGTTATGGGCCACTGAGTGAATGGTTCATCGACAACGTGCCACGTGGGTACCTTTTCAAACTGAATCTGTGGGAGATTGCGCTGCTTTCGGCTTATCTTGGTGCCTCCTTTTTAGTCATCACGCCATTTGCTCTGCTCGCGAGCTGGCTTGTTCGTCGCAGCAAAATGAAGATGAAAGATGATCTGGCTAATTTGTTGTCCGGGCCTTTGCTGTTTTTCCTTGCGCTAGGGTTGGATCACTCTCTGCTCTCAAACACCACCTTAACCGTGACAGCGCGGGAGTTAATCGATAATGGTTATCTCTTTTTCCTCGCCAGTTTGTGGCTAGGGTGGGCATTGATTGGTCTGCTGCAATACGCGATGCGTGAGCGGCTAATCGGCAAAGGTAACAAGCAAAGCGCAGCGATGGTCAGGCCATTTCTCACTTTCTTCCGCATTATCTTGTTGGTGTTTGCGGTACTGTCCTGGATGGAATACCACGGCTTCAATGCAACGGCTCTGTTGGCTGGTATGGGGGTTGGTGGCGTAGCACTGGCGCTGGCATCGAAGCAGTCGTTAGAGAACTTCATTGGCACTATGACGCTTTACTCTGCGGCGCCAGTGAAAGTGGGGAACCTGTGCAGCTTTGGCGGTATCCGAGGCACGGTTGAAGAGATTGGTTTGCGCTGTACCCGAGTGCGTACTATTGACCGCACGGTGATTCATGTACCCAACGCGAAATTAGTGGAAATGGAGATCGAAAACATCTCCGAGCGAGAGAAAATTCGCTTTAAAACCGATATTCGTTTGGATTACTGCACCACCACTGCACAGTTGAAAACCATCATCGAAGAGATCAAAGTGCTGCTGGAAAATCACGAAAAAGTGGATAAGAAACCGTTGCGTGTCACCTTTAGAGGCTTTGGTGCGCACGGGTTGGAAATTAACGTGTTTGCCTACATTGGCAGCAAAAGTTTGCCCGTCTACCAAGTGGCGGCGCAGGAGCTTCATTTAGGCATCATGGAAATTGTTGAAAATAACGGCTCTCGCATCGTGCCTGCCACGTTTGAGGCACAAGCGCTGCCTTAGTTTTTGTTCGCAATAGGGCTTATTGAGGGGGCTCAGTAAGCTCGTTGGAGAGGGCATCGGTGTCGATTCACTATCAACTTCATCCCAATTCTGCTCAGTTGCTTGAGGCACAAGCTCATCTGAACATTTTGGGCGCTTCTCTAATCTGCGCAATCGCGGGTTTTGCATTGATTGGTATTATTTAGCGCTCAGGCATGAGCTTGACACGCTTGCCGTCATGTCATCATTAACCTACCCTCGTCAACGTATCTCACACTGAACCATCACCGTTTTCATCACAGAGTGTGCCATGCCCTTAAGATTGCAGCGGTTCATCATAAAAATGCCATCAGATGCTCACGCATTTGTCATAAATTCCCGCTACGGTAGCGTCATTTTCTCATTGATAAGGATATTTATATGGCTCATCTATTTTCACGCTCGCTGCTGCGACAAAGTGTCACGGCGGCGATGTTTTTTGGGGCTTCATTGACCGCGTTTTCGAGTGCAGCAGAAAGGGCTAGCACCACTGAAAGCTTTAAGCGTATTGCCAGTTTTGCCGTCGCAGATAACCTACCTGCGGGGTTTGATAAGCAAAAAACAACGTCTGCGGAAATTATTACGGTGACACCGGATGGCAACACGCTGATCTATTCTGACAGCCCACTGGGTGGCATTGGTTTTGTCGATATTAAACAAGCGGATCAGCCCAAAGCGGCGGGTTTTCTTTCACTCAACGGTGAGCCCACCTCGGTGGCTGCGTTTGATCGTTGGGTCATCGCCGGCGTGAATACCTCAAAAAGTTATACGCAACCTTCTGGCTACTTAGCGGTGGTATCTGTAAACCGCCGTAAAATC
The DNA here is from genome assembly GCF_002265885.1 of Vibrio sp. 03_296. NCBI lineage: Bacteria > Pseudomonadati > Pseudomonadota > Gammaproteobacteria > Vibrionales > Vibrionaceae > Vibrio > Vibrio sp. 03_296. Next base: position 18,873 of record NZ_NPKW01000086.1, on the reverse strand, counting down.
ACCGACCAGTGTGATTTAGGTGGTCAGCCAGATTCGGTCGCCGTGTCGAAAGATGGCCAGTTTATTGCGGTGGCGATCGAAAACGAACGCGACGAGGAGCTGAACGATGGCGCTCTGCCACAACTGCCGGCAGGTTATTTGGTCATCTTGCAGACCAAACAAGGCAAACCAGATTGCAAAAGCGCAAAACGCGTTGAGTTGACGGGCTTAGCGACCATTGGCGCTGATGATCCGGAACCAGAGTTTGTTGCATTTAACGACGCCAACCAAATCGCCGTTACATTGCAAGAGAACAACCATATGGTGATCGTTGATGCGGCAAGCGCAAAAGTGCTGAGTCATTTCTCGGCAGGCAGCGTGGATCTCACGCAGATTGATGTGAAGAAAGAGGGGGCGCTGACCTTCACGGGTGAGCAAAAAGGGGTACGCCGTGAGCCAGATGCGGTGAAATGGTTAGACAACGAGCGCTTAGTGATTGCCAACGAAGGCGATTATCAAGGCGGAGCGCGTGGTTTTACCATCTTTAACCAGCGTGGCGATGTGTTGTTCGAAAGTGGCGCATCGTTTGAGCATCAAGTGATACGTGCGGGCCATTATCCTGAAAAACGTTCCGGTAAAAAAGGCATTGAGCCAGAAGGGTTGGAGGTCGCGACCTTTAACGGCCAGCGTTATATCTTTGTGCTCTCCGAACGGGGTTCGATAGTGGGCGTGTATAAAGACACTGGGCGTGAACCGCAGTGGTTACAGTTGTTACCTTCAGGTATTGCGCCAGAATCGGCCATCGCCATTCCGCAGCGCAATCTATTGGTGACCGCCAATGAAGCCGATTTGGTGGAAGACGGCGGCGCTCGATCTCATGTGATGATCTATCAATTATCGTCAGGGGTAGCCAATTATCCGCAAATTATCTCAGCCAATGACAAAAATAACGCGCCAATTGGTTGGGGAGCATTATCTGGGCTGGTGGCGGATAGCCAAAAGGCCGCGACTTTCTACGCAGTCAATGACAGCTTTTACTCTGCTCAGCCAACCATCTTCACGATTGATGCCTTTGCTCAGCCCGCAGTGATTAAGCAGGCATTAAGAGTGACAGAGAATGGAAAAGCCGCCGAAAAACTCGACCTCGAGGGGATCACCACCGATGGGAAGGGCGGTTTCTGGTTAGCTTCAGAAGGCAATGAGAAAAAAGCGATTCCACACGCTCTTGTCCATGTTAACGCGCAGGGGGAGGTGATGGAGCGAGTATTGTTCCCTCAAGAGCTACTCAAGCACCAAACGCGCTATGGCGCCGAAGGCATTACACGCGTTGACGATGTGTTGTGGATTGCGTTGCAGCGACCATGGAAAGAGGATGCGAAAAACACCACTAAATTGCTGAGCTATAACACTAAAACTCGCCAGTGGGGCGCAGTGAGTTATCCGCTAGAGCAGAGTGATAAAGGCTGGGTCGGCTTGTCTGAAATTACCGCGTATCAAGGCCAGCTCTATCTCATTGAGCGTGATAATCAGCTTGGCAAGCAAGCGAAGATCAAACGTTTGTACCGTGTCTCACTCGCTGATCTTAAGTCAGTAGAACTTGGTTCTCCTTTGCCTGTCGTACAAAAAGAAATGGTGTACGATTTTCTGCCGCATCTCAAAGCCAGCAAGGGGTATGTCACAGATAAAATTGAAGGCTTCGCGATTGATGTGAATGGTCACGGCTATGCCGTAACCGACAACGATGGTGTGGATGACAGCAGTGGCGAGACGCTATTTTTCAAGCTGACCAAGACGTTCAACTAACCCAATCGCACAATGAAAAAGCCCCACTCTCGGCACGATAAATCGGCGACACGAGAATGGGGCTTTATTTTTGGCGTATCGGCAAGGTTGCGCGTTACTTCTTCTTGATTCGTGTGTACAAACGAGCGGTTGATTTGGCGTTTTGTGGCGGTTTTTGCCCTAACTTAAGCACCGCTTTTTGCAGCATCAAGTTATTGGGATAGGTGATCACATGGCCATTATCGTGCTTGATAAGCACATGGAACATACTGATATCGAGAATTTCCCCGCTGATGTCTTCGTCTTTGTCCACCACTTTGATTCGATCGCCCACTTTGTATGGGAAAACGAAAAAAATCAAAAAACTGGCGGTGACATTGCTAAGGATTGACCACTGAGCAATGAAGGCGACCCCTAAGACCGCAAAGATAGAAGAGAGGAACAGCGACACATCGCCGTATCCGATTCCTGCGATCACCGAAAAAATAGAGGCGAACAGGAAGAGCAGTGCGGTATTAAATGCCCGTTGAATAAAGCTTTGCCTTGCCTTATTCACACCCTTTGAGAGGGCTAAATTGGCCACCGCACGGTTGGTGATTTTTTTTACAACCTGATACGCGGCGAGCAACACCAGCGCCATAAGGAGTTTAAAGAGAAAGGAGTCAGAAGGAATGTACTGACTCCACTGTTCAAAATTAGTCCACTGGTTCATCAAGCTGTTACTCATTGGTTTGTTGAGCGTTTTTATAACCTATTTGCGCTAAAGCACCAATAAAAAAGAGTGACATATAGTTCGAGTCAATTCTTTGGTTTGTATCTATTCTTTTTTCTGAGTGAATCCACCATAAAGATCCATTCGTCGATGACGTAAGTTGGTCACTGAGCCTTCCATGTTCAGTTGCTTGAGTTTATCCAAATCTACATCGGCAAAGATGATCATTTCCGTATTTGGGCTTGCTTCTGCAATGGTGGCGTCGTGTGGGAAGAACACGTCTGAAGGTGAGAACACCGCCGATTGAGCGTATTGGATATCGACGTTATCGACCCTAGGCAGGTTGCCAACACTACCACCAATGGCGACATAACATTCATTTTCAATCGCGCGCGCTTGGGAGCAAATTCTCACACGTTGATAACCATTTTTGGTATCCGTCCAGAACGGAACAAAAATGATCTGCACGCCTTGTTCAGCCAGCATACGTCCGAGCTCGGGAAACTCACTGTCGTAACAAATCAAAATCCCAATGCGTCCCGCATCGGTGTCAAACACCGAGACTTTGTCGCCGCCATCAATAACCCAATCTCGTTGTTCATGCGGGGTAATGTGGATTTTATGTTGGGACTCAATCGTGCCATCACGACGAAGCAAGTAAGAGATGTTGTAAAGCTGACCGTCTTCTAAAACAGGCATGCTGCCTGCGATGATATTAATGTTGTAGGTCACGGCAAGTTGAGACATGGTCAGTTTGACACGCTCAGAGAACGAGGCGAGGAAGCGAATCGCTTCAACAGAGTTTTGATCTTCTGCCAATCCCATTAAAGGCGCGTTAAAGAACTCCGGAAAGAGTGCGAAATCCGCTTTGTATTTTGACAGCGAATCAATAAAAAACTCCGCCTGATCCAACAAGTCTTCCAAATCGTTCACCATGCGCATTTGCCACTGCACAATGCCGATACGAACAATCGTTTTCTCGATGTCATGAACGGAATAGACGTCTTCTTCATAAAAGAAGTTGTCCCATTCCAGTAGCGTTGCGTAACCGTGTGAGCTGTCATCTTCGGGAAGATAATGGCGCATGATGCGCTTCACATCGAAATCGTTTGAGAGCTGAAACGAGAGAATTGGGTCGTGAAGCTCTTTGCGTGAGACTTTTTCTATGTACTCTGCCACAGGCAGTTTTCCGCCGTATGGCTTGTATCCGGGAATTCGACCACCTGCCAAGATGGCTTTGAGGTTATTGCTTCGACACAGCTCTTTTCTTGCTTCATACAGTCTTCGACCCAAACGTAGCCCGCGATAATCCGGGTGAACAAATACGTCGAGGCCATACAAGGCGTCGCCATTTGATTTGTGTTGTATTACGTTGTTTTCATTGATGATATCGGTATAGACATGGGGGAGAGAGAAGCGGTTATAATCCACTTTGATGGTGAGCGCTGCCGCAATGATTTTGCCGGAATCCTCTATGCAGATTTGTCCATCAGGGAATTGATGAATGAGATCCATTATGGTCATTCTTGGCCAAGCGCCGCCGACGTCGTGAAAAACCAAATCCATTAAACTGGCCACTTGCTCGTAATCACTTTTTTTCAATATGCGTAATGAAAGCTTTGGGGTGGGTGTCTTCATATATCCTTATCCTGAATAACCGTTTTTTATACTCTAACATTATCGCAACGGATTTTTCAAAGCGGGGGGCTTTGGCGAATTTATCTACGCAGTCAACTCAGTGAGTGCGCTCATTGCCTCGTGAGCTTTTCCTTTTGGTACAAAAATATGGTCGTGATAATAACCTGCAATCACGTTGGCGCTAATACCATAACTGGCTAACTTGTTGGCAAAAGCGGCGGTTAGCCCGACGGCTTCTAAGCTTGAATGGACGGTGAGGGTAATCAAACAAAAGTGGCTGTTTGTATTCAATCCTGCCTTTTCGGCATGCTGTGCTTTGAGCACCAAAGTGAGCCCTTCTTGTTCACGAAACGTTGCGATGGGATCAAGGTGTAGATAGTCCGTAAGTGGGCCATCGACGGTGCAAAAAACATATTCGCCCTCAACCAATTGCGGGGACATTGATTGAAGTAAGCGCTGTAAATCGGTTATGCCGGCCATGATCTTTCCTTGTATTGCGTGACGGGATATGTGTTCACGCAGCATAGGAAGCAAGAGAGAAGAAGTCCATTGAATCAAACTAATGGCGGATCAGTTTGGCTAATTTGAGTTGGCATTAAAAAAGAAAAAGATCCGCCCTTTGAGCGGATCTTTCGGCAAAGCCAGCATTAAAGAAGTGCAGGGATGCCCGGTAATTGACCCACCGCCGCTAACGCGCCAACACACACCAATACGGTTGCGAGTGGGATGCCTAAACGGTCAGTGCGGTTTAAGGTTTCGCTGCGTTCACGGTTGCCAATCAGGCCCGTGTTGTCGAGCAGCATGGTGATTGCCCAACCGAAGACGGGGTTAACCAGCGCACAAGCAAACATACAAATGCCAGCACTTTGCGAGTTACGAGCGTTACGCACCATCTGCATGCCCGCTTCCAGTAGTGGGAGGAATACGCCTACCAACAATGCCACGCGCAGTACTGGTTCCCACATAGCCAGATCCATCGGATACCCCAACACAGCAGCAACGATACAGAGAATACCCGTAAGCAGAGCGCCTCCTGGAATTGGGCGTTTGGCAATCGCCGCAGGGATCATGTACGTTCCCCAAGAAGAGGCGAGGTTACCGCCACCAAGGCCTGCACCGATGATCTGACGAATAGAACAAACCGTCATGGTGTCATCGACGTCCATCAGTGCATCTTTGGCGGTTTTCGGGTAGTTCAGTTCTTGGAAGACGCGGTGGCCAAGAAAGTCGGGTGACCACATGGCAACCGCCAAAATCGCGAAAGGAATCACCGCAATGTAGTGCTCAAACTCAGGCCAACCTAACTGCCAACCTGTCTCTTCGCCCCACCAGTAGAATGGGCTCATGTTCGGTAAGCCAGGCTCTGTGGTGAACTCAAACGGCACACCCATTAGGTAGGAAACCACGCCAGCAATCAGCGAGCACAATGGGATCGCCAACCAGCGTTTTTCAATTTTCGCCAAATAGGCGTAGATCACAATGGTGGTGGAGATCACCACAAACGAGACCGATTCCATGCCAGAGGCCACCGACCAGCTTTCAAATTTGCTGAGTTGGCTAATCAGTCCCACCGCGCCTAAATAAATTAGCAGACCGCCGCGAACCCCTTCACCCGTTAAGCGAACCAGTTTTGATCCCCCTTTGGTGGCACTGAGGATCAAACCAAACACCCCAACCATGATGCCTAAAGCGAGAGGGTGTCCACCTGCTACGGCAACGAGCGGAATCAATGGAATCATGGGCCCGTGTGTGCCAGCTAAGTTGGCTCTAGGGTTTAAAATCGCGGAAAAAAAGATAACAAACAAAAGACCAGCGATGATCAACTCATAGCGGACGTTTTCAGCAACAAATTCAGGGGAGAGGCCAAATTGGGCAGCGAAAGCGGCCACCATCGCGGTGACCATCACCACTTTACCGATAGTGGCTGCAATGGCAGGCACCCAGTCTTCAATTTCAATACCAAAGTCGCGGAAAGGCAGGTGAATACGCCATTTTTTGAACGAAAGAATGTTCAGTTCATGTTCTAAGTATTCCGATCGAGTAGAAAACTCGTTCGCCTTGCGACGACGAGACTGATAGCTAGATGATTCGTGTTGGCTCATGGTTACTCCATAATAAATCCTTTTTGACTGATTTATTATTAGAGGCCGATGGTAAAATCATTTTTGACATGAATCATTATTTATTTCGCATTCATTTACTGAAGTTAATTAAGTCGATCCAGTGCACATTTTCAATAAAACAGAGTATGAAACCTATTTTATGGGTACGTTTTTACATTTCAAATGCATGATATTTAAATTGATTTTATTATCTCTGTTTCATATTTTTCTAATATTTCACGTAATCCTAAGGCTTTGTTTTAATTTGACTCTTCTGAGTTTGGTTTGATTGGTCATAAACAGTGCGACATTATTGTTAAATAAGAATATATCGCTAGTAATTAATTCATATACGGTATTTAAAACTGAAATTATTAAATAAATATATTCTTACATATTGTGTGGTTATTTTCTATTTTAGGTAAAATACAATCTATCTAACATATATTCTACTTATTGCGTAATTGGGCGGGTTACTTATGAAGCGGATCTGCAGCGGTTGAGCGACATTCGGATGTAGGATCGCTAGTTCTATGATTCGACAATGTTTCTCAATGATCAAAGGGGTTCTCGCTCCTATCAGTAGCGATAGTTCTCAGTAGCGATAGGTTGTTTGGCGTCAAAGTAAGGGGCCCACTTGAGATGAAAATAAAACAATTTCTCTAATTTTTTACTTTAAAATCAAGTGGTTTAAGTTTACATATTACTAACTTTAAAGAGTTGCAGTTTTTGCTGCTGCTCTTCTGCGAGTTTCGCCAGCTCCTCTGTGGCGACTGTGATTTGAGCTATGCTTGTAACATTTTGATTAACAACTTGAGAGACATTATCAATATTGTTCGATATATCTAAGCTAACGGCAGATTGCTCCTCGGATGCGGTGGCAACTAAAGTATTGACGTCTGATATCGCGTTGACAGAATCGGATATTACACGAAAAGAATCAGTCACCATTTCAACCGCTTTTTGAGAGTTGTTGACCAGTTGCAAGTTGTTGTTCATTTCAATGTTTGTTTCTTCTGCTTTGCTCTGAAGCCTTTCAATGAGGCTTTTGATGTTTTCTGTTGATTGTTGGGTTTTTGCAGCAAGATTTCTAACTTCATCCGCAACGACTGCAAATCCCCTTCCTTGTTCTCCTGCTCTCGCGGCTTCAATTGCAGCATTAAGGGCAAGCAGGTTGGTTTGTTCTGAAACATTAGCGATGACTTCTATCACTGAATTAATATCAAGAGAAAAAGTCTTCAGTTGCTCAATAGACTCCGCAGTGGAACTGACCGAGTTTTGAATCTGTTGGGAAACATCCTCAAGAGCAGAAACGGCTTCATTTCCGGAATCAACCGCATTCATTGCGACACTGGCAGACTGTTCAGCATTGGTTACATTATTGCTAACTTCTTTGGCGGTTGAAGACATTTCAGTAATGGCTGTCGCTATCTGAGTTACTTGCGAGTTTTCTTCCTTTATATTGGCTTCAGATTGAACCATCACGGCACTTAACTCAGTAGAGGCAGAGGAAACACTGCTTGCGATAATGCCTAAATCAGATATTATTTTTGTTAAACTTATCGCGGTTTCGTTGTAGTACTTGGATAGTATTACTGCTTCATTATTTCCATTTGGAACGTCTAGTCTTAGAGCAAGATCTTTCTCTGACATTCTTTTTAGTGCATTGCAAACGATATTAATCTTTTCAGATATTTTAACTGAAATTAAATAACCTAAAGAAAGTACGACTAATAAAACAAAACCAATGGTTATCAGTTGCTGTTTTATTTCTTCTTGCATAGATGCCTCTGCTTCTTTTATTTCATTTACCGTTTTTGATGCAAAGATTTTTGCTCTTTCTTGAAGCTGTTTTCGTACATTGACTGAGAGTGATCTTCCCTTTGAAAGAAATGCGTCCCGTTGCTCTAAATCAATTAGCCTGTCGTCATATTGATTAAATATGACTTCTGCATTTTTATGGTGAGCATAGTATGCTGTCACGTCATCTATTAGGCTATCTGGTATGTCAGAAAGGCTAGAGTATAAACTTAATGTTTTGTTATACCACTCTTCCAGTTGAGAAGGGTATTTACTCCGCCAATCTTTAGAATAGACGGAACGAGTAAAGTTAAGTCTTAACTGCCAAAAGTCATCTATTTGATGTTCATAAATATCTACGGTGATATCGGTGCTTTTTTCTATTTCATCTATTGCCGTTTCCAGCCTACTTTGCATGTCGTTTGCAGACAGTAGTACAGAAGAGAGAATAGAAAATACGACAACAATTAACAATCCAAGTATTTGTTGTTTTATCGTTAATTTATTAAATAAGTTCATTGCGAATCTCTAATTTATTTAGTTATATACTCTGATTAGCTGCGTGAGTTCATCTGTAAGTTCATTTAGTCTAATTTTAGATTGTGGCCTACAAAAATCTTCGTTTTTCAATCGAGTGACTTCATTTGCTAAAAGCTCTGAAAGAGACTGCAATTTCCCAATGTGAAAATTACGCTCCTTTTCGCTGATTTTAACCAGACTGCTTCTCAGTGTTATTAGATCGCTTTCTAACTGACCAATACATTTTTCTAATAGATAAATATCCCTATGGTTACTAAAAAATTCAGCCATAACCAATTCCTTTTTGTAAAAGTTTTTATAAAGGTTACGTTTTTTTATTTATTTCTTCATGTAGGAAGATGCCTACATTTTATTTTTGCAGCCTTTTGGACTGGGATTGAGTCGATGTTTAAATGAAAACGCTTAGCGAATACCATTAGGCAATTGATAGTTCTGCTATTAACCAAAAAAAAACAAATATTTTTGTTATTAGTGCATATGAATCACTGGCTATGTTGATAAGGCTGTAAAGGAGGGACTCGTCATCGCTACAGACAACGCTGTGATTGAGCCAATGAGGCGTTTAAACACAGCGCCTTATGGATCAATAGCGGGCACTTGAGTTATGTAGGAAAAGCATCCGGTGAATCAGTGTTTATCTGGAGAACAAAACGGTATTGAGTGGTCGTTGTTTGTTGAGATCAAGTTTTTTGCTTTGCACCATGAACAGTTCAGCGCAGGCGAGCGCATCGCTGGCGGCGGAGTGGGCATGGTAATCGGGTAAGTGATAACAACGTCGTAAATCATCAAGTTGAAAACTGCTGCGTTGGCCGCTTTTCCCTGCGTAGCTAAAGCGTTTTTCGATTTGCAACGTATCCACAAAGTGGCAAGGCAATTTGGCAAGCTGAAAATGTTGTTGAGCAAAAGCTTGGAGAAAACCTTGTTCAATGATTGCACTGTGCGCAAGCAACACTTTACCTTGTGCTCGTTCCAGTAAACGCATCATCCCTTGCTCTAGTGAGCAACCTTGCTCCAGCGTCTGTGGTGTTATGCCATTAATGCGCGCGGACTCGGCTTTAATGTACGCGCCATGGTTGAGCAAGATCTCTTCTGTGCTTGAGAGGTTAATGCCTTCGAGCGTCAAATCCACCATGCCGATGGAGAGGATTTTATCGTGTTTCGCATCAAGCCCTGTGGTCTCAAAATCTAAAGCAAGAAACGAGACTTGATGAAGTGGCGTCACTTCTGCAATGAGCGGCGTGTTCAAATAGTTTTGCAGTGCTTCGGGCCATGCCGATTCAACGAGGATCTGTTGGCGTATTTGTTCTTGGCTGGGCATGGTGTTCCAGCGTTTGAGCCATGTTTTTATCATCGTTTTAGCCTTTAATAAACTTCAGTTTGGCGACATCTTGCATCTCGCTGATGATCTTAAAGGCATCTTTTAGGTGCTTGCGTTCAAAGCTGCTGAACTCATCTGGGGAGATATGATTGTCCGGTGTTTTCCCCGCCAAAATCGCATTGAGCTGATGGCGAAAGCGCACCTGCGTAATGAAACGATAAGCGCCAATGATGTTGTCGCAACTGCCCTTTGAGAGCGTGCCATGTTCGGCGGCAAAGCGGAATCGTTCTTCTGTTCCGGTTAACGAGCCGCCAGCGGATAAGCTGAAAATTCGCGCCAGATCGATGATCAAATTCAGCGCGTATTTTTTGATGTTGAGTGTGTTGCTGTTTTGGCCGCCTTTTTCCAGCACCAAATGATTAAAAATGCCCAATGGTGGTTGTGTGTCGATCGCATCACGCACCAAGGCGGGAATAAAATTGGCACTGCGTTGGATGCAGTGATGAAGGTGTTGTTGGATCTGCTCAACCAACTCACGGTTGCCGTGAACTGAGCGAACTTCTAAGAACACACTGATGGAGAGCAGTTTGTTGTACTCCGGGCTCGCCACCCATTTTTGATAATACTCTTTCCAACGTGAGACAGGCTGGCACCATTTGGGAGACGCGGCCATGTATTTGCCATCGCATAACGGATATCCGCAGGCAGCCAAACCATTGCACACGCGCATAGCTAAATGAGTAAAGTAGAGCTTGTGTTCATCAGTGGCGTCGTCGGAGAGGACGATCGCACTGTCTTGATCTGAGAGCATGTGTACTTCGTTGCGCGCGTGCGATCCTGCCACCATCCAAGCGTAATCGCATGGGGGAGGGCCAAGTACCTCTTCGTTGAGTTGGATGAGACGACGGGTAAAGGCATCCATGATCATCGACATCACTTTTCCTTGGATCTCTGCGCTGACGCCGCTTTCGACCAATGCTTGGAAAATGGTTTGGCGCTCTTCTTTTAACGCCGCTAGCGCGTTGATCGAGCTGGCGTATTTGATTTTCTCAATCAAAAACAGCGATTGGGTGCGGTGGTTGTGTACCAAATGTGTTGTGGTGAGTAAGCCCGACACCTTGCCATTGTTCACCACGGGTAAGCAGCGAATGTTGTATTGCAGCATGAGGGAGATCGCTTGGATCACTTTGGCATCACTTTCAATCAGCACGGGGTTGTGGGTCATGACCGTTTCAATGCTGTCGCTGACATCTCGCTCTAGTGCAACGACGGAGGCTGTCATATCGCGGTCGGTCACCAAACCGACAATGTCATTGCCATCCATCACCACCGCACAAGAACTGCGCTGTTTGCCACACATGGTGCGCGCGACGTCACGGATGGAATCCGTCACGCTGACAATGGCAATGTTTTCGCTCGCGATCTCACCAACCGTGCGGAAAAACAGCCCTTTTTCTTCTTTCTGACAGACGAAGTTGACCGCTGAACTCAAGCGCAGGTTAGCTTGCGCCGCGAAGTAATCGGCAAACTCAGGATGCGAGTCGCACACTTTCTTCAGTTCATGATGTGGGATCAAGTAAAGCAGGGCATCTTCAATGGCTTCGGCTTGATAACCGTTTTCGGCACTATCGAGAGGGGCGAGGAAGGTAAAACCAAACTGATCCTCGTGGCCAAGCCGAGCACGAAGTTCACCCGTTGGCGTGCGCTGTTCAATCGCGCCCGTGCGAATGATGTAGAGATAACGCCTTTCGCAAAGTGAGCTAAAACTGATGGTTTCACCTTTCACCAGATATTTGATCTGTACTGAATTGGCTAGGGATTCAACCAAAGCCTTGGGTAACTTATCAAACGGATCAATGCGGATTAGGAAATCAACAATGTTTGGAGTAACGGATGTGCCCATCGCTCACCTCTAAATTAAAACGGCGTTTCATCATTTGATATTGCGCCAAAAAAAGCAGCCCGAGGGCTGCTCGTCAATCATTAAGCAGGGTAGCTGTGGTAGCCAAGCTGCTCAGAAACGTTTTTACCCGCTTGATGAAGCAGACCCACATAGTAATCTTTGCGCTCTTCATCAAAACGGATGGTTGGGAATGAAATCGACACCGCCGCAATGATATGACCAAAACGATCGTAAATTGGAGCCGCGATACAACGTAAACCCGGTTCTTGCTCTTCGTTATCTTCAGCGAAATGTTGCTCACGCACTTTCGCCAGTTCTTCAAGCACTTGTTCCGTGTTTTCTAGTGTTTTTTCTGTGTGTTTGATGAACTCAACATCGGCGAGAGATTCACGGATAAAGCTCTCTTCACGTTCGGAAAGTAACACTTTGCCAATGGCAGTACTGTAAAGAGGGTTGCGACGGCCAATGCGCGATTGCATGCGCAGGTTGTAACCGGAATCTATCTTATGGATATAAATAATGGCATTGTCATCGAGTGCTCCCAAGTGAAGCGCTTCATTGGTCAGTTGAGAGATTTGGCGCATTTCTTTGTCGGCCAATTCAATCAGATCAACGTATTCCAGTGAGCGAGCACCCAGCTCAAACACTTTTAACGTGAGTGAATACTTATCCGCTTCGCCTTCTTGAGACACATACCCAAGTGACTTCATGGTTTGTAAAAAGCGGTAAGTGGTTGCCTTAGACATCATAAGACGTTGCGACAATTCTGATACGCCAATCGCTTTCTGCTCACCCAGTGCTTGAAGGATGTGGAACACCTTCATCACTGACGAAACAGCTTCTGGCTGTGTCGACTTTTCCATTGTTTTCCCTTCTTTAGTTGTATTTTTTGCCATTATATCGTTGATTTTCTGTATCACCACTATTTTTAAAATACCTTTTCATAATTTTGAAACCGCTCACTTAGTTTGTTTTAGTAAAATAAGACATTCATCAATATTTTTGAAACGTCTTTTCAAAAATATTTGCGAGCGTTGCTGTTTTACTGTTATGTTTGCCCTACCACAGTGAACAACAACCAGAACGTCGGTTCACTTCTTTCAGTATTCTAGAGGATGCATTACATGATTCTTGATTCATTTAGCTTGCAAGGCAAAGTAGCCGTCGTCACGGGGTGTGATACCGGTTTAGGTCAAGGCATGGCGCTGGGTTTAGCAAAGGCAGGTTGCGATATCGTTGGTGTGAACATCAGTGAACCAACAGAAACCATGGAAAAAATCCAAGCGACGGGACGTAAGTTCGTCGATATCCGCGCTAACCTAATGAAACTAGATGATATTCCTTCAATTGTTGATCGCGCAGTGACTGAGCTTGGCCGCATCGACATTTTGGTGAACAACGCAGGCATCATTCGCCGCAACGACGCGATCGAGTTCTCTGAGCAAGATTGGGATGACGTCATGAACATCAACATCAAATCGGTGTTCTTTATGTCTCAAGCGGTGGCGAAACAATTTATTGCGCAAGGCGAAGGCGGCAAGATCATCAACATCGCCTCAATGCTTTCTTTTCAGGGCGGTATCCGTGTTCCCTCCTATACCGCATCAAAAAGCGGCGTGATGGGCATTACTCGTTTAATGGCGAATGAATGGGCGCAGTGCGGTATTAATGTCAATGCGATTGCCCCAGGTTACATGGCGACCAACAACACCGCGGCACTGCGTGCCGATGAGCAACGTAACCAAGAAATCCTAGAGCGTATTCCTGCAAACCGCTGGGGCACGCCAGAAGATTTGGCTGGTCCTTGTGTGTTCCTAGCATCAAAAGCGTCTGACTACATTAACGGTTACACCGTTGCGGTAGATGGCGGCTGGCTATCACGCTAATCCAATTGTGAGAAGATGATGGCTGAGATTGATTTGGCACAAGCGTTAGGGTTTCTCAGTTTTGGTTTGGGAATCTCCACCTTTTACCAGAAAAATGACAGGCATTTGAAAATCCTAATGCTGGTGTTCAATCTCAATCATCTTCTCCATTTTTTGCTGCTAGGATCGATGCTTTCGGCGCTCAGCGCACTGCTTTCTGCGTTACGAACCACAACATCGATCTTCACCTCTTCCAAATGGGTGGCAGCCATTTTTATTCTTATCGGTATCGTTAGTGGCCTAGGAATGGCTGAGCACTGGTGGGAATTATGGCCAATTGTTGGGACGGTAATTGGTACATATTCACTGTTCGTATTGAGTGGCATCCGCATGCGGATTGGCTTTCTAGCAGGGGCAACCTGCTGGTTAATCAACAACATACTGGTGGGCTCTATCGGCAACCATTATTGCCGGTGACCCAAAAAACAGGCTAATAGGTGAACCATGTTTGTATTGAGTCACGACATCGCGCTGGAAGATCTTGGCCAAGGCATTTCGCGCAAAGTGCTGGCACACAGCGACAACATGATGTCAGTCGAAGTGCATTTTGAAACGGGGGCGATTGGTGCCATGCACTCACATCCTCACGAGCAACTGACTTACGTGCTGTCAGGTGAATTTGAGTTCACCATTGGCGATGAGAAAAAAATCGTCAAAACAGGCGATACTATGTACAAAGAGCCAAACATTGGACATGGCTGTGTTTGTCTGAAAGCGGGTGTACTGATTGATACCTTCACCCCTATGCGTAAAGATTTCGTTTAAGATTTATTTTTGAATTGCGGTGAACCGCAGGAGTAACCGATGAAAATTGCACTAATGATGGAAAACAGCCAAGCACCGAAAAACGCGATGGTTGCAGCAGAGTTAAACAGCGTAGCGGGTGGCCTAGGCCACGACGTGTTCAACGTTGGTATGAAAGATGAAAATGACCACCATCTGACTTACATCCACCTAGGCATCATGGCAAGCATTCTACTGAACTCAAAAGCGGTAGACTTTGTGGTCACGGGTTGTGGTACTGGCCAAGGCGCAATGATGTCGAGCAACCTACACCCTGGCGTAGTGTGTGGCTACTGCCTAGAGCCGTCAGATGCGTTTTTGTTCAACCAAATCAACAACGGCAATGCGATTGCTCTCGCGTTTGCCAAAGGTTTTGGCTGGGCAGGCGAGCTGAATGTCCGTTACATCTTCGAAAAAGCGTTCACTGGTAACCGTGGTGAAGGCTACCCAATCGAGCGTGCGGCACCACAGCAAGCGAATGCGGCGATCCTAAACAACGTAAAAGCAGCGGTTGCGAAAGATGTGGTTGAAGGCCTACGCGCAATTGACCAAGAATTGGTGAAAACAGCGGTTGGCGGAGCACAGTTCCAAGAGTGCTTCTTCGCAAACTGCCAAGTGCCAGAAATCGCCGAATACGTACGCTCGCTGATCGACTAAGCACTCAGGCATTACTACTTTTTCGGGAACTAATACAAAGCCAGCACTCGCTGGCTTTTGTTTTATTTGGGAGGAGGGGGATGGATTTTTCTGAGGTGTTTTTGCCCCGAAATGAGTTAAGTGGTGAATTGCTATTTCGGGCATTTTGTCCGTTTTGAACAACAAAAAGTAACCGATGGTAACAAGTAGGAGTTGACCCCATTTACCGTCGGCCAAGTTCTGTAAAAGAACCTTTTTCATCTTTCTAGGCACATATTCCCTAATTCTTGTGTAGGATTTTTTTTAGTTGGTCTACCGTCAATGTAGGACTTCCTCTGTGGAGCATTGCGTGGCAATTAGGGCATACAGGTACAAGGTCATTCACAGGATCGACCTCGTACTCCTTACATATCTCATTAAGTGGAACAATGTGGTGAACATGAATGAAGCCATCTCCCAAAGCCCCATAAGTCTGAAAGAAGTTCAAGTCACACACCTTACACGTTGTTCCATGATGTGAAATACAAATCTCTCTGGCTTTTTGGCTGCGCTCAAAGCGATTTACCTTAACAGTTAGTGTTGCTCCCTCAACATAGGCAATGGATTGGTCAGGAAAAGTTTCGTTAGTAAGAATCACTTTTTCTATAAATTGAGAATAGGTTTTAAGCGCCTTAATACAATTATTTGCATCACTTTCAGGTAATCTCGAACGCAGGTAGTGAGTAAGGTCGCGATAAACGTGTACAGCTAGGTTATAAATGTCTGACACAATATCCATGTGGAAGCACTCGTTCACATCATTAAGCCATCTAATATACTGTAACGCTTCCTCAATCGCCAGCTTCCGTTTATGCATAAGATAGTTGACAAACTCAGTACGAAATAGAATTGGTGGATTATCTTTCTTCTGGTTAACCTGCTTTTTAGTCATTTTCTAAATTCTTATTAATTAGTTACGCCTATTGAACTACTAAAAGGTTGTGGTCTACCACTCTAATGCCCCTAAATGTTTTAGATAGACTCGTCATTAGCAGGAAGCAAATAGAGGAACGAACTACTTTTCCTAATCGAAATGTATCGACAAATCCAAGGCATTACTAGGTATCTATTGGCTGGGCAATGACCGAGGGATTAACTCATGATGTGTTTAGCTGAGTTGGTTTCGCTATCTCCATCTATGTGAACATTGAAACGGCGAAAACGATGTTCTTTATGAATGAAGAGCGACATCAAACCCATTATCCGCTTAGGGCAATTCCGGCATTGGCGCTCATGACATTGCAAAAAGGACACATTGCGTGTCCCCCTTGTTGTTATTTAGTCGCTTCACTATCCGGATTTGGTTCTGGTGTGGCATCTTTGACTAAAGCTGATTGTGATTCCGGTGCGGGTTGTTCTTGCCAGCATCCCACACAAGGCTCAGAAACCCATGCCCAAGTCTTGCTTGTGATACAAAATGGGTTTAGCCATAGCAAGGCAGCTACTATGGCACCAATGACCACAGCACGCAGGCTTAGAGGAACTTTGTCATTAAAGCCGAGATCAAGTTCAGTGCTCATCCAGTCGCTATTGTGCTCAGAAAAGACTTTGTAATGGGCATACCATGAGGACAGCAACACAGGAGGCATGGTGTCAACAGCTCGATGATCAGCCTGCACTCGAGCTAGGTCAGCTCTTGCTTTGGCAACAGAGTTAGTATCTTGTATGTCAACTTCGCAGTAAATGTGCTCTAGTTTCTTGCTGATATCAGTCAAGCTAATCCCTGTCGCTTCATACTGCTCTTTCTGAAGCTCTCTTGGCTTAAGGATGATCCCGATAATACCGATAATAAGCAACAGAGCCGCTAAAGCCTTGCTGTTGAACTCTGCAAATGCCAAACCAAGCACACCAAAGGACAGCGAAATTACGCTAATAATCGTAGGAAGCTTCTCGCAGATATCGAATGACGCAAAATGAAGCTTGGCGCTGTAGAGTACGTTGTAATACTCTCTAGCCACTTGCTTCTTAATCGTCTGTTCCGTCATTAACTATTGTTCCTATTCGATTGGGACGGTGATTTCATGTCGTGCTATCACCGTATTGTTGCGGATAGCGTAACACTCAACCGTATGATCGCCATAGAAATTAGCGGTCTCGATACGAGTTTTGCTACCGTCATCATCCATGATTTCACCACGGTGATTCCTCAGCTTGTCAGCCTCACCCCCACGGTTACGCACCTTCCACTTCACCTCATAATCTTCTCCGATGTCGGTTTGTTTTACAAAGAAGTGCAGTTTCCGTTGATGCTGAATTCGCTCCCCAACAAATTTTATTGATGACAACATTCTGGTCATCAGGTCACTTTTAACCTCACAATCGATGATAATTTGGTTGGTAATATCCAGATCGAACAGTTCCTCGATAAACTGCTCATTAACCGCCGCCGCTTGTTTGGCTTCACGATTAGGAAACTTAGTGCCAAAAATAGCCTTATATCGCTGGTTGCACTTATCCTCATAGCCGCTCTCTCTGGCTTCTATGGCTTCAATGGCATTTTTCAGCGCTATCTGCGCATCAGCTTGGAATGCTTTCTTTATACCGACTTGGGAGTTACTGCCAAATGCGTAGTAGTACGTTTTCTCTGGCTCTTTGGTGAGGTATTGGAAAAAGTCTCGTACCATCTTGTCAAAGCTACCGAAACTAGCTTTGTCGTAATCGGTGTTATCTTTGAAGAAGTTGTAACAGAGAGTATCAATCAGAAAGCCACTCATCTGAATATCGTTTCTGTCCTTCCAAGCACGAATCATTTTCGCAAGCTTACGTAGGTTGTCTTTACGCTCGGTGTTCAACTCCCTAAATGCTTGTAATTCAGCACGAGTATTACACTTGCGCCATAAGCCGCCGTTATATGTGTCAGGATATTTGAAAACTCCCTGCCATTCGAATACGGGCACCACCTCAAAGGTAAAGTCCTGCATCTCAACTACCACCACGTTGCGGTCTTTTTTTACCTTACTTGTCTTGTATGTTTTCTTGATAGCGTCTTTGGCGTGGTCTAGTGCCTTTGATGGGTCTTTGCGGTAGGTAGGCCAAGTGCTAGGTGGGAGTATGTAGAGCATATCAAGGTCAGAAATACCTTGGATTCCAGAGTAACGACCATACGATCCAGCCTGAAGACTGTAACTTGTCTTGTCGTTTTCCAAACCTCGAAACTGCTCATTTAGGTTCTTCGTGATGCTTTCATAGCGACTCGAAATTTTGTTCTTGTTCTTGATCTTCAAGTTGTCCAAAAACACACTGAAATCCCGTCTTACCGTCATATGTCACCCTCATGTACTTAAGTCCATGTATTATATGAGGGCATTGTTTGGTAAAACAACCCTGCCTACCAATATATTGTGTCTTTAGAGGCTGGTAAGCACTACATGTGCGATGCGAATAATAAGAAATACCAAAGGTAATCCGTGACTGACTAATTTAGCAGATGCTGTAACTCAGTTTTGTCCAACAACGAGTTGAACGAAGCCGCTCCGCGGCAGAAACGAATAAGCACCAACAATCATACTCTTTAGTAACACCATCATGTCGGTGGTGTGTTACTGGAGAGAACACTATGACCCCGTCTGAAAAAGAGCGCTTTGACGCCTTATATCAACAACACCTCACCCAACTTAAACTTCAAGGTAAGCGAGCCAAAACCATCTCTGCATACTCTCTTGCTGTACGACGTATCACTGAGTACTTTGATCGGTGCCCTGATACCTTGACCATTG
>NZ_NPKW01000859.1:0-492 GCF_002265885.1 Vibrio sp. 03_296 | reverse complement strand
AAGAGAATGAAGAAGAAGGTGACACTGTATCGCATTAATTTTCCAAAATGAAAATACAATACAGTGCGCAGACTGGATGATATACGTCGATTCTATTCAATTGCATGGTGGATTAGTGATTGTTGCAATTGATATGTTTATTAGGCGTGTTTCTTACCTTTGCTAGACTTAAATCCTTGATGTGGAAATACGTTACGAATTCTTTGTTGGACTTTCTTTGGCACTTGTTTATTGAACACCAACTTTGCACCAGTACGTAAGCTGTAAACTTTCATTTCACCATCAAAAGGCGTCTTCTCGCCAATCTCCACTAAATTATGGCGAAAAGACGGTGGCAAGTTCCCTTTGACTGAATGAATATGCCCTTCTTTAAAGGAAACTTTCAATACGGGGCGATCAATGGCCACTAGCCAAAAGATAACGATTGCGGCCACAATAATGACATACAACATGTGTGTTCTCCTGCACTAATCGGATAATAACTTGCTTAAG
>NZ_NPKW01000858.1:0-841 GCF_002265885.1 Vibrio sp. 03_296 | reverse complement strand
AAGCTCTGTCGTCATCGACAGAGCTTTTCTTTATGCCGATCCATATCGCTACTGAATCAGTAAGGTGTCACGCAGTTTGGCTTCATTTTTTCTCGGGAGGTAAACACTAAACGTGCTGCCAATCCCCAGTTGTGAACGCACTTTGATCTCCCCACCGGATTGGCTAAGCAAACTCTGGCTAACAGAAAGACCAAGGCCAGTTCCATCACGTTTAGTGGTGTAAAACGGGTCAATATTCGGCTCAGTTTTTCGGTTTGATGCCGCAACCTTGATCTTCAATGYGGATGACCGCGTCCACGCTTCCCATCTCCAACCAATCTTCACTGGTGATGGTCAATCGGCCCTCGCCGTTCATTGCATGGATGGCATTCATTTGTAAGTTAACCAAAATCTGCAACAGTTGATGGCGATTCACTTCAACCGATGTATGCGCATTGAGCTCAGTGACGAACTCATGGTGCGTTTTTTAGAGCCTGGTTTTCACCAACGTAATGCTCTCTTCGATGATCGGATTGACGTGTTGCCAGATGATTTCATCCTGCACCCCGCCTGTCGGTGTATGCAGCAAACTTCGCGTGATGTTCGAATACGGTCAATCTGCGCCATCACCGTTTCTATCTCCTCCTCTACGCGTGTGGCATCCTCACCGAGTTCAAAACGAATCAACTCGACGTTGCCCAGTATCACGGCGGTTGGGTTGTTAATCTCATGGGCGATACCAGCGGTTAACTCGCCTAAGGCCGCTAGCTTTTCATTGACGATCAGTTTGTCGCGCGTTTGATTGAGTAATCGAATGTGGTGTTCGAGCTGCTCGGTTTTCTCATTAAGGCTGGCTGTGCGT
>NZ_NPKW01000857.1:0-941 GCF_002265885.1 Vibrio sp. 03_296 | reverse complement strand
TGACGCTGTTTTAGCGTAGGATAAAGCTTGTTTGTTGAAGCTGTATTCGCTCTGCATATCTGGGCGAAGCCAAGTCACTACGCCGTCATTGAAATCTGGCTCGCTAGCGGCCACCAAGGGTAGGGACGTTTGAATATTGGTAATATTTTTATCTACGATGAAGTCAGAGACCCTTTCGGCGCCAAAGGTCATGGAGGTGGTGCCTGCATCAGAGTCATCGGTTCCATTGTTGACCGCTGGATCTGTCTCATCCAATTTGAACTCTGCTGGGCGGGCAATCTCTTGGCGATTGTAGTGAACCGCTAGTCTGCGCCACATTTCACGAGCCGAAGCGCGGATCACACCGGCATATTGGTTCACATGCGCATGGACAATTTCACCCGTGAGCCGGGTTGGTTGCCGATGGGTCCGTAACCGTAGCAATCCGTTCATCAACCGGATCGGTGATTAGGTTAAACAATGTTGATACGCAAATCACCGGGATGTTTGCCTGCAGGTTTGTCTTTGTTGACGATGTTGATTTTTGGCACACCAGTACCAGTAAGAATCTGGTTAATGTGTTCGATAGTGTCGAGAGTGGTTTGCAGAAACTCCCGCCCCTCAGGTGAAAAATAACTGTCGCATTAAATAATAATCGACGGACTCTTTTTCGGGTTTGAAGCGGTTAATTGAGTCGGAACTTTTCACCTTGTAGTATTGGCCTCGCCATTGACTGAAAGTGGTGTTTTTTCATCATTAAAAAAACCATAACGCTGTGAGTCTTTGCCTGGGTAGTGGACCACTTCGTAATCTGGGCTAGCAAGCTTGTCGAGTTTCACCAGCGAGTAGAAAAACGCGTTTTGAAAGAAAGATCTTCCAGTTGAGAACCAAATTGATACATATCATCCGCACTGGCGGTGAATGTGCGTTCAACTTCAACGTTAATGACACCGGCGGTCGCG
>NZ_NPKW01000856.1:0-609 GCF_002265885.1 Vibrio sp. 03_296 | reverse complement strand
GGTTCCCGCCAGCAATGAGCCAATATCTAGCGAATAGATGACGCTGTCTTTAATAACGTCTGGTACCGAGCCCTCGACAATTCGCCACGCCAATCCTTCTGCAATGGCTGTCTTACCAACCCCCGCTTCACCAACGAGAAGTGGGTGTTTTACGGCGACGACAAAGTACTTGTATCGTACGTTCCAACTCTTTATCTCGGCCAATTAGAGGATCAATATGGCCATTCTTTCGCAACTTGATTGAGGTTGGTAGCAAAACTTTCTAAGCGTTCTTCTGAGCTACTCTCTTCACTACTCGAATCGCTGCCGAAGGAGTCTGACGAAGAAGAGTCATCACTCGCGCCAGATGCTTTCGTGATACCGTGAGAAATGTAATTCACGATATCCAATCGTGAAATATCATTTTTCTTCAATAGATAAGCCGCGTGACGATTCTGTCACTAAGATTAGCAACCAGCACATTTGCACCAGTGACTTCACTGCGACCGGAAGACTGAACATGAAACACAGCTCGTTGAAGCACTCGCTGAAAGCTCAACGTAGGCTGAGTTTCCCGAGTTTCATCATTGTCTGGAATAAGAGGAGTTGTCTGATCAATGAACACATCCA
>NZ_NPKW01000855.1:0-788 GCF_002265885.1 Vibrio sp. 03_296 | reverse complement strand
GGTAATCAGCCGTACATCATGGCTTTTGGACCCCACTGTCACAATAAGCAAAAAAAAACAGCCAATCGATCGACGTTGGCTGTTTTTTTATCTAACGACTAGCAGTATTAGAAACTGATATCACGAGAAGCAACCTAACTTAACCACTCAAACACCATTTGATATTTTAGCTTAGCTGGCGGTTGTTCGACCGCCACTGGCGAATTAGTGTTCGCCTCATTCAGTGTTGGCATGATGGGCTCAATGGCGGGTTCACCCACCTCATCACTTTTTGTCAGTGCGTCATTTTTTTGTTGGCTGAACTTGCGTCTCAATTGGCTGTGCTGGCACGGCGTTTTCTTCATCTTCTACCAGCAACGGATCATCAAACTTGGTGATTTTGGACAGCTTTGTGGCTTCTTGTTCAAACGCTTCTTGCGAAGCCAGCAAGTGCACACGCAACATCAACTCATTCCCTTKKATTTCTAATACATCAAGATTGGCCACTGAGTTCAACGACGTGATGGGTCTTTTCTAACGTTAAAGAAATCAATGCGTTGTTGTGTTATTAAAACTTCACCACGACCGATTCTGAAGACTCACCAAGAACAACGACGGCGCTACGTTTAGCATAAAAATCGGCAACAGCGTTAATCAGTTGTGTCGCTGCATCACCGCCATTGGCACTTCCGGTGACAGGCGCAACATTCGAACGCACGATAGCGCCAGGAGATTGATCGTACAAGKTCCAACGCAGTGAATTACCTTGAGCACGAATCACCAACACGCCATCCACAGGGTAGCGACCG
>NZ_NPKW01000854.1:0-475 GCF_002265885.1 Vibrio sp. 03_296 | reverse complement strand
TAGCGCCGTCAGAAGTAGCGGGTACTAAGCTCTTCTGAATGGATGAAAAAAAAGGCAAACTGGGTACTCGGTTCACTGAGAATAGAGACGTCGGTGTCATGTTCAATCAGAGTAAACGTATTGAGAATAAGATCTTTTTCGGTTTTCTCAAGCAGGCGGACTGAGCTTCCCAGCCAATGAGCGGTACGTCTCACTTCCATGCTGATTCCCCCTCAACATGAATATGAATATCAAGCAGCTATTGTTTGCCTTTCAAAGGGCGAAGAGTGTGTTGTCTCAAATCATCTCTTTGTGCCTCAGTGTGGTCACCTTGGTGGTGCTTCTGCATATTCTGCTCTCATACAAAAAGGTTAGTGCTGCCACAAAAAAGTGCCAATAAAAAAAGTGATCGATTTTATTTTTTTTAATTGAGAAAGATAGCTGGATAGAAATGCCAGGTAATTACAATTGTTTTCATGCGCTTTTATTAACTTTT
>NZ_NPKW01000853.1:0-449 GCF_002265885.1 Vibrio sp. 03_296 | reverse complement strand
GACTATTCGCCCGCTGTTGCGGGCTTTTTTTAGGCATCCAACCTATTCGAGTGAATCTTTTCCCCATAAATAGCCACCTCATAGTGCGTAACAAATAATTACCAACTATTCTTATTCTTGTAACAAAACTATTGCTTAATGCGTCACGTAAAACATGAGTGACCATGATTCGAAAAGAGACAGATAACATTAAGGTTCCGTTTGCATGACCATTTTGAGCTTAACCTCACTAAATTGAGGGCAATTATCAGGAAATTTGTCTAGCTCAGCACAATTATCTAAACACGAAAGACATAGCTCTATTTTAATCCAGAGATGTCACACATTTAAGTCACAGTAACTGTTAGACTAGCGGAGCTGATTAGAGAAAAAGGAAAGTAAGTATGAGACTGTTTAAGCGCTATACACCAGGTATGATTGCTAAACAGCGTGAGTCGACTATTTAAGGG
>NZ_NPKW01000852.1:0-940 GCF_002265885.1 Vibrio sp. 03_296 | reverse complement strand
TTCAATACACAAGCGCGACGGACATAGAGCACTTCGCGTTTCCCAGTTTATATCTTGCCAAGACAATGCTATTAGTTCACTGATACGAAGACCTGTCAGCAGATTCAGCAT
Source organism: Vibrio sp. 03_296 (assembly GCF_002265885.1). Taxonomy (NCBI): domain Bacteria; kingdom Pseudomonadati; phylum Pseudomonadota; class Gammaproteobacteria; order Vibrionales; family Vibrionaceae; genus Vibrio; species Vibrio sp. 03_296. Next base: position 829 of record NZ_NPKW01000852.1, on the reverse strand, counting down.
TACGGCATTCTGTCCTTGGGTTACAGACATTCTTGCACTCATACATCCGTGCTAATTCCTTTTTTGTGAAAGGGTTTGGCTCCAGTTCTACCGTTTTGTAGTTCTGTACGCCTTTCATTGGATTTCGGGCAATTACGCCATCACGTACCGCTTTCAAAAAAAATACGAACGCAAGATGTCAGATGTTTCGTTGATGGTTTTGTTGCTAAAGCGCTCGTGCCAACTTACTAGAAGCGTATTAATCTGAGAGTGGCTAACTGCATTGATGGCGAACTCTCCCAATGCCTCGTTTATATTCTTTGTTCTGCTGAGATCGGAGGCTAATGTCGAGGGAGCTGAACAATATTTTCTCTCTATGAGATATGCGTCGATGTAGTCTTTTACAGTTGGTAACTTTGTAGTTGTAATATGTTTTCATAATATTTTCCGTTTTTTATCGAATGCAAGTCATTCGTCACGGAAAGTACGGCCAAAAATCACAGTCGTCAATGGTGTAAGGTATTGAAAATTAACAATAAAATATTTACTTTTGACATTATTTGTCTATACGTAGAAAGAATCGACGTCGAATTTGAGATTATTTATCTAAACCTATACGCATTGAGTTTTATCGAGATTTTKRAGCTAGAAATTTTTGAAAAAATGCTCTGTTCGGTCAAAAAATAACCACTGGATTGGTTGGTAGGGGAAGATTGTGGAAAGTAGCAATCTCTAAAATGCTAAGACGATTGGGATTTGGCTTAATGGACTGAAAGACATGTTGGGTGAACTTTAGTCACTTCCCGAAGAGGGAGCCAAAGTTTAGATATCATAGTGTATGGACTAGTTT
>NZ_NPKW01000851.1:0-1034 GCF_002265885.1 Vibrio sp. 03_296 | reverse complement strand
GCTTCCTAAAGGGGATAGTCAGCCCCTTCAATGTGCTGTTGTTTGCGCTTCTGATTGGTTCGTTAGGGTTTCTAATCGCTAATGCTTTGGGTAAATAGCCTCACTGCCTATCTCACCTTTGCCAGTTTGTTGGGCTATGCGGTGGATTTATACGCTCTATTTAAAACGAGCGACCCCTCAAAATATCGTGATTGCAGGTATTGCTGGTGCGATGCCGCCTTTATTGGGTTGGACATCGATAACGGGTGAGTTACATCCTCATGCATGGTTGTTGGCTGATGATCATTTTCATTTGGACCCTCCGCATTTTGGGCGTTGGCGATTCACAGAAAAGAGGATTATGCCAAGGTGAATATCCCCATGCTGCCAGTGACGCATGGCGTTGAATACACCAAAACGTCGATTCTTCTCTATGCCATTCTGCTGGCGTTGGTTTGTATGCTGCCCGTATTGGTTGGAATGGCCAGCTATCTCTATTTATTTAGTGCACTGGTGCTGAATGTCTGTTTTGTGCTGTAGCGATAAAAACTCAGTTTCGTGCTGAAGAACGCACCGCGATCGAGATGTTTCGTTSTTCGAGTCTATCTCTTTTGTTGCTGTTGTTTTGCGCTTTGTTACTTGATCAGAAACTGGCTGGGTAAGTTGCGACTCATCCTCTTTGTCTTGCGATGGAGAAGCATGCTGAGAATCGATGGGATGGTGGTTAAGATGGCAAAAAGGGAGCAACTTGCTCCCTTTTGTCATAATGTCACAGGCTTACTGTGCTGGTTGTTGTAGCTCTTGGTACTCAAAGCTAGGAATCGTCACTTCTACACGACGGTTTTGAGCACGACCTTCAGCTGTTTTGTTTGAAGCAATAGGTTGAGATTCACCGGCACCACGCACCTTAAGCTGCTCTGCTTTTACACCTTGCTCGACCAAGTAATCCGCGACCGCTTGAGCGCGCTGCTCAGAGATACGTTGGTTCACTTTTTCAGAGCCGGTTGAATCGGTATGGCCAACAATTTCAGCTTCTGCATCTGGGTATTTAATCA
>NZ_NPKW01000850.1:0-678 GCF_002265885.1 Vibrio sp. 03_296 | reverse complement strand
TGCAATGATCGGTCAAGCCAACATCATGACTAAAGTGGGCGATGATCTCACTGCGGCTCTGATGGTCGGTAAAGCCAACATCTACACCCATGTCGGTGATGGAACCAGCCTAGGAATATTCGCAGGCGAAGTGAACGTGATGACTAGGTACGGTACGGCAACAACCTTAGCGGCGATGTTCGGTAAAGCCAACATCATGACACATGTCGGCGATGGTCTAACGGGCGTGTTAGCGCTGGGCGAAGCCAATATTGTTACCAAAGTGGGTGATGATTTCATGGGTGTTGTGGCGGCAGCAAAAGCCAACGTTGTGACTCATGTGGGAGACGCAACAACCGCGGCTGTCTTGGCTGGTAAAGGCAATACTCTACCAAAGTGGGCGAAGGCACCACGGTAGGGTTGTTGATTCCGATATCGGCAACGTGATGACTCATGTCGGAGATGGCACGACCATTGGTATTGCCAAGGGCAAGGCAACATCATTACCAAAGTCGGCGATGGTTGGGCGTCAACGTCGCTTGGGGCAAGCAAACGTCTTTACCCAAGTGGGCGACGGTGATCGCTATAACTTTGCCAAAGGTGAAGCCAACGTCATCACCAAAGTGGGAGATGGCCAAGAAGTCTCCGTGGTGCAAGGTAAAGCCAACATCATTACTCATGTGGGCAATGGCGACGACT
>NZ_NPKW01000085.1:0-42711 GCF_002265885.1 Vibrio sp. 03_296 | reverse complement strand
GAAGAGACGAACAGGGTCAACAGGTGGACGCCCATTATCTTTACAATAAAGATGAGCGACTTCATCACGAATGAATTCAAAGTCGATAGCATTATCGATTTTGCGCACTAAATGGTCTTTAGGAACTAACTGTTCCATCGTCACCATTTCCAGTTCGTATTGTTGCGGGGTGGGTTCTTGAAGCATATCGGAGTATCCATATTTCGATACCCCTATTAGATCAAAGGTCTAGCTCGAAAGCTAGACCTTTGTCAGCAGTCTGAACGGCCTACTTTTAAGTAGGCCGCTGGGGAATTACATGTTGTCGATACGTTGCTGCACTTTGAGCACTTTGTCGGCGTACTCAGGATCCGTCGCATAACCTGCACGATGAATACCGCGAATAAAGCTTTCAGAATCGCCATTGTTCTGAAGTGCGGTCTGATAACGTGGATTGTTATTTAAAAACGCCACGTAATCATTAAAGCTGTCGGCAAACGAATCGTATGAACGAAACGCTGCCGTTTCCTTCACTGGCGTATTGTCGTGGAACTCTAAAGTTTGCGTGGTAACTTTGTCACCCGCCCAACTGCGATCCGCTTTAATGTTGAAGAGGTTATTGCTGCTGCCACGAGCATTTTTCACCACTTTCTGCCCCCAGCCTGTTTCCAAGGCCGCTTGTGCGAGCAATAGTGAAGGTTCAACCCCTAAGGATTTTGCCGCCCTTTCCGCGTAAGGTCTCATCGAAGTAATGAACGACTCTGGTGAATCAAACCTTGCCTTGTCACTGCGAGCGAGCTGGCCTGACTCAATCAGGCGCTGCTCGGTTTCTCGTGCTTTCGAGCGATTGATTGGCATACGTTGTGGCGCTTCTTGCCCCGCTTCACGCATTGCTAACTCTTTTTGATCGATGCCTTTTCCACTGCTTAACTGCGCCACAATCATGTCCGCTAAGCCAAGTGAACCGGAAGAACTGAGCTCACTGGCCATCTGTTCATCCAACATTTGACGATAGAACAGCTGGTTTTGGCTGTTCATCAAATCTGATTCAAAACCACTATTGGCTTCACGCATCGATTTAAACAACATGGAAGTAAAAATCGACTCAAACTGTTTTGCTGCCGCTTCTAGTGCTTTTTGTTCACCGCCATCTTTATCGTTCACGGCTTGCTGACGTAGCTTATCAAGATTGCTAATGTCGTGAATAAAACCGATGTCGTTTGGATTGTTAATCATATTGCCTCCAAACCGATCAGATGATGATCAGTTGTCCCTCGATGGCACCCGCTTGTTTAAGCGCTTGTAGAATGGCCATCAAGTCTGACGGTGCAGCACCGACTTGGTTAACCGCACGAACAAGATCATCCAAGGTTAAGCCCGGCTCAAATTTGAACATCTTGCCTTGTTCTTCGGTTACTGAAATGTCTGAATTGGGAACAACGACGGTTTCGCCACCCGAGAAACCATTTGGCTGGCTCACACTCAAGTTTTCTTTAATCGCAACCGTCATGCCACCGTGAGTCACGGCCGCAGGTTTTAATCGAACATGTTTACCCACCACAATGGTACCCGTACGTGAGTTGACAATGATTTTGGCTGCGCCGTCTGCTGGATCAAACTCGAGGTTTTCAATCGCAGAAAGAAAAGCGACACGTTGACTGATGTCGCGGGGCGCTCGCACACGCACCGAAGTCGCGTCGACCGCAGAGGCCATCTGAGGACCAAGGAAATTGTTGACGGCATCGGCCATGCGTTGTGCGGTGGTGAAATCAGATTCAAGTAAGTTGAATGTAATGAAGTCGCCACGGCCAAATGGGGTTGGCACTTCACGCTCAACCATGGCACCGCTAGAGATAATACCGACGGTCGGGTTATTGCCGACGATTTTGGAGCCATCCGCCCCTTCTGCGCTAAAACCGCTCACCACTAAGTTGCCTTGTGCCACGGCATAAACTTGCCCATCCAAACCTTTCAAGAAGGTTTGCAGCAAGGTGCCGCCACGTAAGCTCTTGGCACTGCCAATAGAGGAGACCGTCACATCGATCTGTTGACCGGGTTTAGAAAAAGGAGGAAGTTCTGCCGTTACCATTACAGCGGCCACGTTTTTGATTTTTGGCTTGGTACCCGCAGGCAACTGAATGCCGAAGTTTTGTAGCATTGCGGCAAAACTTTGCTCGGTAAAGGGTGTGGATTCGCCCGTGCCAGGCAAGCCAGAGACAAGCCCGTAACCTACCAATTGGTTGCTTCTTACACCTGCCACCTGAGCAACATCTTTAATACGCGCCGCATAGGCCGAGGTCATCGGCAGTACAAAGCATAACAACAGTAGGGTGAACTTTTTCATCTTAACTTACCTTTCTCTAGTGCAGGATCAAGCCGTCAAATTGCCATCGGCTTTGCCGCTTATAGAGAGACATTAAAGAATCGTGCCAAGAATCCAGGCTCTTGCATATCTTGTTGTGTTCCAGTGCCAGAATATTGAATTCTTGCGTTGGAAACGCGATTTGACGCAATAGTGTTGTCGAAACTAATGTCGTCTGGACGAATTGTGCCACTGAGGCGAATGTACTCATCACCCGTATTCAACGTCAGCCACTTCTCACCACGAATCACGAGGTTGCCATTGGCCAGCACTTCAATCACTTCCACGGTGATGTAACCACTGATGCTGTTGCTCTGTTTTGCCGACGCATCGCCAGTGAAATTGTTTGAGTTGGTCAGGTTGTAAGAGAAATTATACTTACCGTCGATTTGGAGCTCCTGTCCACCCACTTCAAGGGGGTCCATGCTTGAATCGTTGCTTTTCGACAGGTCCGCATTGGCACTTTTGGAAGCATTGGTCTTTTCATCCAGAGTGACGGTAATGATGTCACCAACGCCGCGAGGCTTCGAGTCATCATAAAGATTCGACAAATGATTCACGCTAAATAGCGAGCCCGTTTCCGCAGCATAGTGCTCTGGCTGCTGTTTCGGATGAATGGGAGCCCATGCAGGATCGCCTGCCACAGGATCGCTACGTCCACGCAAAGTATCGACAATACCCGAGCTTTCGTCTTTCGACTTATCCCCTTCAACCGCATCCACCACCGTCGTCGCGTTGACCACTTCTGGGGTTTCGATTGGCTCAAGCATGGTACAGCCACTCATGATGGTGACTAAAGCAATCAGACTGATGCGTTTCATGGCGATATTCTCTCCTACTCGTTTAGCCAACCAGCGCTTAAAGCTGCTGGTTCACAAAACTCATCATCTTATCGACCGATGAGATGACTTTTGAATTCATTTCGTAAACACGTTGCGCTTCGATCATGTTGACCAATTCTTCCGTTACGTTCACGTTGGATGTTTCTAGCATGGATTGGCGCACTTCGCCCAAGCCATCAAGGCCAGGTACCCCTTCTTGTGGGTCACCACTCGCCCCTGTCGGCAAGTAGAGGTTTTGACCGATTGGCTCTAGACCACCAGGGTTAACGAAGTCGGTAATCGTGATTTGTCCAACCACTTGGTTATTCTGCTGGCCACGAATACGCACAGAAACTTCACCGTCCGTACCAACAGTAATGGAAATCGCGTCTTCAGGGATCACAATTTCAGGCTCTAATGGGTAACCCGAACCGGATGTGACCACGACACCTTCACCGTTCAGAGTGAACTGGCCATTGCGGGAGTAACCAATGTTGCCGTCGGGCATGGTGATTTGGAAAAAGCCATCCCCTTCTACCATGAGATCCAACGCATTGGTGGTGGTTTGGGCGTTACCATGTGTATGCACTTTTTGTGTTGCGACCACTTTTGAGCCCGCACCTAACATCAAACCACTGGGCAGTTGAGTATTCTGAGAAGATTGACCACCAGGTTGGTTAATATTTTGGTAGAACAGATCTTCAAACACCGCTCGACCCTTTTTAAAACCGATGGTTGAGGCGTTCGCTAAGTTGTTTGAAATTGTCGCGATATTGGTTTGTTGAGCGTCTAAGCCCGTTTTACTTACCCATAGTGCCGGATGCATAATCTGTGACCTCTAATTCTATTAGCTCATACGAAGCAGAGAATCAGACGACTTGTCCATCTCTTCTGCTGTGCTCATCATTTTTACCTGCATCTCAAATTGACGTTGCAGGTCAATCAGAGCCGTCATTTCACCAACAGCATTCACGTTGCTGCCCTCAATGGCACCTGTCATGATTTGCACGGTTGGATCCGCTTCGTACGGCTGATTGGGTTCCTTGTGGCGGAACAGGCCATTGGTGTCTTTAAACAAAGCACTGTCATTGGTCTTGACCAGCTTAATACGATCGATTTCTTCCATCTCTTCCGCTGGCGCTCCTTGAGGTAAGACCGAGATCGTACCATCGCGGCCGATTTCAATTTTGCTCACAGGAAGAGGAATGGTAATGGGTGCACCACCTTCCCCAAGGACCAAATGTCCACTGGCATTGCTCAGTAGTCCATTTTGATCGACTTTCAGATTACCGTTACGGGTTAACCCTTCTTTGCCTAGTTTATCCATCACCCCAATCCAACCATTTCCCTCAATCGTAATATCGAGTTCACGGCCTGTGGTGATCACACTGCCTTGAGCAAAATTATGTCCTGGGCGCTCTGTCATGCTGAAAACTCGAGTAGGTAGCCCGTCACCGTACGCTTGCATTGAACGAGCTTGCGCTAAATCTGCACGAAACCCTGTTGTGCTCACGTTGGCTAGGTTGTTCGCTCGTAGTTGCAGAGCCTGCATATTCTGCTTGGCACCACTCATAGCAAGAAAGAGTGCACGATCCATAATCCGCTCCAAAAATCTTAATCTAAGACGTTAAAAGCAAGCATCATGCCAATTTATTTTACTCAATAAATTCAATGACATAGAAATAAAATCACGAAAGTGGCAATCAGATAGAGGCAAACCGTAGGTGGAAAAGATGCCGATCGGCAATCAGAGAGGCAAAGTATGATAGATAGGAATAATGCTTAGCCTGAGTGAGGTCGTTCAGGCTAAGCACCAGATGAATGTCATATAAAAACGATTAACGAATCTGCAGAATGTTCTGTTGTAGCTGGTTGTGAACTTCTAGCGCACGTGAGTTTGCTTGGAAGTTTCGCTGAGCAGAAATCAGATCCACCAGCTCTTGAGTCATATCGATATTCGACTGCTCAAGCGCACCGCTGGAAACCGTACCAAATGAACCTTTGTTTGATTCACCCCAGATTTTATCGCCTGAGTTATTGGTTGAATTCCACTGCGTACCACCTTTCTTATCCAAACCTTGCTCATTTGGAACACGTACCAAGGCAACACGGCCTAGAGTCACGTTTTCACCGTTAGAGTATGTCCCGTAAACACTGCCGTTTTCGTCGATATCAACTTTGGTCAAGAACCCCGTGGTTGCACCATCTTCATCGAACTTTGTCAGTTCAAACGGTGCAGCAAACTGGGTTGATGAGTTTAAATCGAACGCGATGGTTTGCGTTGGATCGCCACCGTTCATATCAATCGGCACTGCACCAGCACCAAGCGGATCTGAAATGATCGGCTGACCATTGTTAAGACTCGCCAACGTACCATCATTATTGAACTTAACGGTGTGGCCAATATGCCCTGTCGCATTGGTCGCATCACCACCAGTAATGTTCAATGGTTTCTCGCCTTGGCTATCTGTTACTGTGTAGTACGTCTGCCAAGTATTGGGTTGAGTCTGATCTTTCAAATAGTAAGTGGTTAATTTGTAAGATTGACCCATTGAGTCATAGATCGTCGAAGAAGTAGAACGGTTATAAGTATCTGGATCTTCGAAATCAAATGCCTGTGGATCTTTAAGCGCACCACTGGCAGGTAAGTTAACACCTACCGTAACGTTAGAGGTCTGTTTTGGCTTACCAAACTCCGCAGGGATGTTCAGAGGCTGGGGTTCATAAGAAGCCACATCGCCACTCAACGGGTCCACTTGGTAACCCAGTAAGTATTCATCATTCGCCGTCACCATGTAGTTGTCTTTGCTTAGATGAAATGCACCATTACGTGTTAGTTCGTTCTGGTTGGGTACCATGCGGTCTTTCGCTACGGCAAAAAAACCGGTGCCGCTAATGCGCAAATCCATAGGGTTGTTGGTGTAAATACTTGAACCTTCGTGGAACTGTTGTGCCACTTGGTTTGCTTGTACACCACCACCCGGAGTGGTTTTCGCATTGGTAAAGAGTGAGTTAGAGTAAACATCACCAAATTCCGCACGCGACTCTTTAAAGCCGTAGGTATTGGCGTTAGCAATGTTGTTACTCGTGGTATTCAGATCTAACTGAGCTGCGGACAAACCGCTTAAAGATACATATGACATTCCAAAATCTCCTGAATCTAGCCAGCGTAATTACGCTTTGCCAACTTCTAGTACTTCAGCAAGTCGAACTGGCGAATCAAAGCCAGCCAGATTGAGCAGTACGTTACCATCACCTTTACCTAGCAATACACTGTTTACGTTGGCATAAGTGGATACTGGGAAGTCACTTGACTGACCATCCAATAAACCTGATGCCTTCACTTTGTATTTGCCAGCCGGCAATGGATTACCGTTTTCGTCGTTGCCGTCCCATTCAACACGGTTATCTCCCGCAGGTTTCGCTCCTACCTCAAAAGAACGAACCAGTTGGCCAATTTCATTTTCCACACGGACAATCACGTTATCCATGGCTTGTGGAAGTTTGACCATTGCAGGCATACCCGTATTTTCTTGCTTCAGCCCCGCCGCTCCTGGAACCAAAACATCACGACCCACTAAAGAAGAAGCTTGTAATGCTTGGTTTGACGTCATCGATGAGTTGAGGCTCTCGAACTGAGAGTTCATCTTTCCGATGCCATCGACGGTCGCAAATGACGCCATTTGCGCAATCATCTGGTCGTTACTCACCGGCTTAAAAGGATCCTGTTGAGCAAGCTGCTTGGTCAACAACGATAAAAAGTCTTCTTGTTTAAGCTCTTGTTTACCTGTTGTTTCTGTTGGCTTCTTGCTCTCTTGCAAACTCTTAAGCTGGTCGATATAGGACAAGCCGCTTTGACCAACGTTATTGATTCCGGCCATACGCTACCTCCTTATCCCTATTGACCCATCTGCAGCGTACGCAGCAGCATTTGTTTACTTGCATCTGCAACTTGAACGTTTGTTTGATACGCTCGTGAAGCAGAAATCATGTTGGCCATTTCTTCCATCACATTGACATTAGGCTTGTAAATATAGCCTTCATCGTTTGCGAGTGGATGTTCTGGGTTGTATTCCGCGCTCAGCGGCTTATCGCTTTCCACAATGCCAAGTACTTTCACCGGAACCGTGTCGCCGCGGTTGTACATCGCATTACTTAACTCAGCACCAAACACCGCGTGGCGGGCTTTGTATGTATCTTTAGCAGAGCTACTGACACTATCCGCGTTGGCTAGGTTACTTGAGGTCGTATTTAGACGAACAGATTCAGCACTCATTGCAGAACCAGTCACATTGAACACATTAAATAAGCTCATCTAATTAATCCCCTTTGATCGCTTTCGTTAAGTTCTTAAATTTCCCGCCCAGAAAATCGAGAGACGCTTGATGACGAATTTGGTTCTGCATAAACAAATTACGCTCGAGATCCAAATCGACCGTATTGCCATCTCCGGTATCTGGTTGAGTCGGTAAACGATAAAGTTTTTCACCCATTACCGTTGTAGTGGCAGGAATGTGCCGACCATCCGTACGGCTAAGACCAATGCTTGCCCCCGAACTTGCCGCTTGCAGTTCCTTAGAAAAATCTAACCCTCTTGCCTTGTAGCCAGGTGTGTTTGCTTGCGCAATGTTAGTAGAGATAACCTCTGCATTGCGTTCACGCACGCCCACCGTGTGTTGGTGGATACCTAGTGCCTTGTCAAAAGAGATAGTCATAACTTGCCTCTACAAATAGAACTGACCGTTATTGGTTAAACAAAAGCAATTAGTGTGCCAAAAGACAAAACTAACAAAATTTGTTTTAGCCGATATTGGAATAGCAATAACTAAGCCATGTCAGTGAAGGGAATGTCATAAAGCTTCACCAACATGACTGGCTTTAAAATTATACACCCAAACAATCTGAAGGCGCTCGTTTCGTGGAAATGAACCTGAGAGTTCGAAGGAAAATGACAGAAGAGTTAAGGGGACTAGGGACTAGCAAACTAGATATAAAAAAACAGCTCGAGAATATCGAGCTGTTTGAATGTTGTCTGTTGCTTTGCAAGTTACTTCAACTTGTAGATGATACCAGGATTACAACGAACCATTTCGAATCGGTCTGTCAATCCAGTTAGAGACTCTGATGCCCCTAGCAGCAAGTAACCACCTGGGTTCAAGCTGTTCGCCATCTGGTTCAGTACTTTTGATTTCATATCTGGTGAAAAGTAAATCAATACGTTTCGGCAGAAAATGATGTCAAATTTACCCAGTAACGCGTAGCTATCCATCAAGTTTTGTGGCCTAAAGTTCACCAAACGCTTTACGTTGTCTTTGACTTTCATACGGCCATCGCCTGCGTCTTCAAAAAACGTGCGGCGTCGCTCAGGAGAAAGACCACGGCCTAGAGCTAGGTTGTCATAAACACCGGCTCGACACATATCCAACATGCTGGCTGAGATATCCGTCGCGGTAATCGCCACGCTGGTTAACATACCCGGCTTACGTTGTTGAGTCTCTAGCACCGTCATTGCCATCGAATAAGGCTCTTGACCTGAAGAACTTGCCGCTGACCAAATTTTAATAGGGCGACGGCTTGCCGCTACCTCAGGCAAAAGCTTTTCTGCCAATACGGTGAAAGGATAGGTATCACGAAACCACAAGGTTTCGTTTGTCGTCATTGCATCGACTGCTGCCACTCGAAGTTCGCGATTGCGGCCAGTGACCACATCTCTTAGCAGATCCGAGAGTGAAGCTAGTTTGAATTTGGTGACCAATGGACTGAGACGGCTACGAACCAAATACTGCTTACTGTCACCCAATACGATGCCGCACTGGGACTCTAGAAAACGGCTAAAGTCTCGATACTCTTGGTCACTGATTGTAATAGCAGTCATTAACGTCTCTTTATTAGTTTGTTAGTGCAGTTTTCACTGCATTACCCAACTCGTCTGGATTGAACTTCGCGATAAACGCATTTGCGCCGACTCGTTCAACCATGGCTTGGTTAAAGACACCACTGAGAGAGGAGTGCAGGATCACATACAGATCTTTTAGCTCTGCATTGCGGCGAATTTCCGCCGTTAAAGTATAACCATCCATCTCTGGCATTTCGATATCCGAAATCACAAGAGAAATCTGGTCTCTAATCGGGCCATCTGCGGCCATTTCAACCAGCTTCTCGTAAGCCTCTTTGCCATCTTTAACCGCAACGCATTCAAAACCAATATTGGTAATGGCGCGCTCTACCTGTTTACGAGCAACGGTGGAGTCGTCAGCAATCAAGATACGACGTACAAGCGCTTTTGCAGTTTCGACTTTGGCAATTTCTTCACCAATCGAAGAATCCATTGTTTCATCCACTGGCGCGATTTCAGCCAAAATTTTCTCAACGTCGAGAATTTCAACTAACTCATTATCAATGTTGGTCACTGCAGTTAGGTAGTTCGCTTTACCAGCACCATCTGGTGGTGGCAAGATAGCCTCCCAATGCATATTAATAATACGCTCAACAGAAGTCACCAAGAACGCCTGAATGGAACGGTTGAACTCTGCGATAACCACAAAGCACTTATCGATATTTTGAGTTGGACGTCCACCAATTGCTAGGCTTAGGTCAATCACCGACACGGTATGGCCACGAATATGAGCGACACCTTTTACCAGTGGGTGCAGATTAGGCATTGAAGTAAGCTTAGGGCACTGTAGCACTTCTTTGACTTTAAATACGTTAATACCATAACGTTGTCGGCCCATTAAACGAAAGGTCAGCAACTCAAGTCTATTTTGACCTACGAGTTGCGTCCGCTGATTCACTGAATCAAGAATCCCCGTCATAAGCTCATCTCCATCTCAAACTTTTTGATTAAAAGTGATAATCTAATTACAGCTGCATAACACCAGAGAAACAGAATGGCGTATTCTAATACTTATTTATCTTCATTTACCATCTATAAGTGTAGAGCTTTCTATAAAAGTTACGCTAAGTCTATCGGCATTTTGCTAACTTTGTTTAGTTTTTTTGCGCATGGCGCGACAGAAAATCAAATAAAACAGATACAGTTAGCTGCAGAAGAACACATTTTAGCCAATGTGGAGGCCCCAATGGGAGGCCAGTTGACTGTCAGTGCCGCTAATATAGATAGTAGAATAAAAGCGACCGATTGCCCGATTGCTTTGGTAACCAGTTCCAATTCAACCAATAGCACTCGAAGTAATATTAATGTTCTTGTGGAGTGTCCACCAGATGAATGGCAGATCTATGTCCCTGTGAGACTGTCGATTGCCGTTTCTCTAGTGACGGCAAATCGCTCCCTTAGCCGGGGAGAAATCATCTCCTTCTCAGATGTGAGTACCAATTTGATAGAGTTACAACGCTTTCGCAAAGAAGGGTACTCGGACATCACTCAAGTCGTTGGGGCGAAAGTAAAACGCGTTTTGCGTCCTGGTGATGTAGTGGAGCGAGGAGACATCTGTGTTGTATGCCGCAATGAAAAAGTGGTGATAAAAGCAACAAAGGATGGGATGACAATCACAACTCAAGGCACCTCATTACAAGATGGCGCAACAGGGGAACAAGTTCGGGTGAAAAATGACAAGTCTCAGCGTATAATCGAAGGAATTGTGACCGGCATTGCTGAAGTGACTGTTTCGTTTTAACATGTTCCTCATGCTTCCTATCGGGGCTCGTCTAAGTTTTAGGCCCGAATCCTGCTAGAAAGAAAATGGAAATTTTTTCTAAAGTATTGGCTGACGTGGTCGATACTGAGAGTACAAATCCCGTACTGTGTAGGTAAGGTTTATATATGGCAAGTATCGATAACATACGTTCAGGTCAAATCATGACGACAAACAGTCGTGGTCCTGCGCGTTCCGATTCAAATTCGGTATCTGATACCCGTAACGAAGCGAAAAAAAGCAACGTCGGGCAAGATGCTGTTTCTTTGAGTCAACAAAGTCGTGATATCGAGCAACTTCATCAGGAAATGGCGTCTAAGCCAGCATTCGATGCCGCTAAAGTCGCCGCGATCAAAGAAGCGATCGCAAACGGTTCTTATCGTGTCGATCCTGAAAAGCTTGCAGATAACATGATGAAATTTGAAAACGAACTGGCAGACCGCGTTAAAGCATAAGGTCTAGGTAGGTAGTAGTTATGGCTGCTTTAGTTGATTTAGTAAATTTCCAGTTTGAAAATGCTAAAGCTCTCTCTATTGTGTTAGAAAAGGAAAGCAAGATCATTGCTAGCCGTGTTTCTGCAGATATCGAGAAAATTGCCAAAGAAAAGATGACGCTCATTGGTCGTTTACAACAAACAGACCAGCGAATTGCCTCTCACCCGCATGTCAATCAACTTACCGAAGATACTTACTTAAGAGAAACGGTTGCCAGTATTCAATCGATTATTCTTGATTGCCAACAAATCAACCAAATCAACGGCGAAGCGCTTACGCGCGCTCAATCTAGCTTCAACAAACTCAATAATATGCTGCAACATAGCCACGGAAAAATAGGCATGACCTATAATGCCGGTGGTAAAACGCATACCATTTCTACCCTTGGTACGAATATCAAAGCGTAATCAGACCGGATAACGCCTTTTTACGGTATGAGTCCAAACTTAATGCCCCTTTCTCATGCAACACTAAATCAAATCCTCCTTTTCTCCTTCGATAACATCACGTCAAAAGATCACTAACGCTGCGCTAAAAAAACGAATAAAAGAAAAGCGGCCAACCGTGGCCGCTTGATTCTGATTATCTGGAAAACTGAATGAGATTAGAAAAGTGTTTGCTGCCTTTTTTCAGGGATCTGCTGAACTTCACCGTAGTCACGCAGCTTATCCATCTTACGGATATCTAAACGCAGTTCAGTTACATAGCTATCGCCCACAGGGTAACTACGCACCACTTCTGCACCACGGATCACACCATCAACGGCACCTGAGGTATTTTCAACACCCAAACGTTGATCCTCCAAATGCGCTCTGCCACTCACTCGCATACCATAAACCTGCTCGGCAAGTTCACGATACGCGTCAATTTTAGAAGCACGCATGGCACGAACGCGTTTTTCTTCATCTGTGCGGCCTGTTTGTTCACTAATACTGGCATACCCCACTGCCACCAGCATATCGTCTTGACGCATCTGCTGTAGCGGTTGGCACCCCACCATAAGGAGCATAACGAAAGCGATAAGAGACTTTTTCATAGCTCCCCCTATGGACGTAAGATCACGGTATATGGTTGACGAATGGTCGGATCTGAACGAATGATCACCCCATCTTGAGTGCGAATACTGTTCAATGTATCCAAGTCGCGGCCAATACGCTCAGCAGGTAAGAAGCCTTGAGCTGAAGCCACTACCACTCGGGTTTGCATACCCACCACGCGAGCGTTGACTAACACGCCACCTTCTTGTCGTAACATGGTCCCCGTGAGTACATATTGGATTTCTTGTTCTTGTGCGAGATCTTTCCAATCACGGCTCAAAGCAAAATCGCCTTGTTGCGTCACTTGAATCGATCCCGTGGTTTTGAAATCCACGACTTTGAAACCACGACGCTGAAGTTGGTAAATAAAACCTTCAGACACGGAGTTTCCAAGCCAGTTGGTTGAATCCATGTTCTGCAAATCAACAAACGAGGTGACGGCAATCGGTGTACGAGCAGACACACTGGTATTTGACAGAATCAGATCTTCCGTCAGGCTCTCGACAAAGAAGTCCATCGTATGACGCGGGCTTTCCATCAGCATAAACTGGCTGCCCGAGTACGGTTCTTTACCGTTGTAAATCGGTGAGTAGGCGCATGAACTCAAAGCCATGACGGACGCTACAACAATCCATTTTTTCATGGGGTTAATCTCCAGATAATCTCAGATGTCCATTAAGACTGCTTTTGTTTTCCGACTGGTTTACAATCTTGGAACAGTCTTTGCTTTTGTATCTCTGCAACAAGTTAAAAGCGACATCCATATACAGCTGATAAATGCAAAGCAATATCTATACCCACTTGGGAAATTCACGATGAAAAAAATTACTTTTGGCCTATTTTCAACAATTTGGATGACATTCATCTCTCTAAATGCTCATGCCGCATGGTATGAAGCGACGGGAGTTGCCACCATTGTTTCATCTGAAGAAGTGGCAAGAGTTCACGCCTTAGAGGACGCGTTATATAAAGCCGTCAACTTTTCTGGGGCAGATATTGGCAGCCTCAGTAATCTTCGCCCATTTCTTGAAGAGAGCCGCACAGAGTATCAATTCACTAACCACGAAGTCCGCTACATCCTAGTTCAGTCTCAACGATCCAAAGGGAATAAGGTCGAAGTACGTGCCAGAATTGATATTTATCCATCGGCAACAGGTTGCCACGTTAGCCAATATAAAAAGACCATTTTGGTCGGCAATATCGATGTTGCCTCGCCTCAACAAGCGGTGATGGGGCAAATCTACAAAGTGGGGGATGATTTCAGCCACGTCATTAACCGACAGTTTGATCAGGAATCAAGAAGTTTTGTTTCGGTCGGCACCACTGATTACGATATTGATCGACGCAATCCCGAACGTATCAAGATGATTGCCCAAGACACTGGCGCTCAATACATCATCGGTGGTGTCATCACCGACTTAACCGCGACGATCGAATCGAAATTACTTGTAGATGACGTGATCAATCGCCAGTTTGCCCTCGAAATGCAGGTGTACGATGGCAAAACGGGTAATGAAGTGTATTCAAGAAGCTACCGTGAAGTGGCGAAGTGGCCGTTTGCAAAAACCAGCCAGATTGACACTCGCAGTGCGCGCTTCTGGGCTTCAACCTATGGTGAGATGATGCTGCGAGTCAGCCGTAATATCATGTTAGATATGGAATCGGAAGTGTCGTGCAAGATCACCCTGCCAGAGGTTGTGGCTGTTTTTGGCAATACCGTCACGATGGATCTTGGCCGAATTCATGGTGTGCGCGAAGGCGACAGGTTGCAACTTTGGCACACGGCTTCGTTTATTGATCAGTATGGCTTGCCACGCAATAAAGTTTCTCAAAGCGAAATTACCTTAACGGTTTCTCGAGTTTATGAAAACGAAGCCGAGTTGACGGTGGATCAACCGAACTTAGCCTCCAGTATCCAGATTGGCGACGTAATGCACAAACCGCTTTAATATCAAAAGTTAAGGCTTAACATTTGCGTCCATTTCCGTAAGATAACAAGCCTGCTCCCATGGCACAGCTGGATAGCGCAGCCCCCTCCTAAGGGGCAGGTCACAGGTTCAAATCCTGTTGGGAGCGCCATCTTACTCAAGCTAAGCGTCAACGATGCTTAGCTTTTTTTTCGTCAAGTGCTTTCCTATTGTTCAGAAAAAAATGGGCAACTTTTCATTTTGCTACTTTAATTATTACTAATATTTCCTTACTCTAACCCATATTAATAAAATTATTAGTTACCGTTATGACTAAGAGCAATCTGATAACTAACACTGGGCATCGTTTCATTTCAAAAGGCAAAACTGCCTTTAAAATTCATATCCATACACCTGACGATAAGGTGCTGCATCGTTCGATTGGATTTGTAAAACTTGGGGAAAAGAAAGCGCTACAAAAAGCGATTAAAATGCGCAATGAACTGGGAAGAGAGATGTGGGGGAAATTCTGGCGACGCCTAATGAAAGATCCGTACTTAATGACTCGCCTGCCTCATAGTTTAGAGCCAAAGATCGTGCACAAACCCAACCCTACTCTGGCGGATCCTAACAACCGAGATACCTGCTACATTGCCAAATGGCGTGTGATGAATGACAAAGGCGAATACAAGTACAAAACCGTCGTTCGTTCCATCAGCAAATACGGCAAACTTGCCGCCTACTCACAGACCAAAAAAGCGCTATTGGAAGCGCACAAAGAGAATTTAGAGATCCTCACCTTTATGGGCCGGCTGAACAGCATCGGTCTCAAATAACGCGTGCTCTTTTTCACACTCAAACAAAGTCCAAAAAAAAACCGCAGCACTGAGCTGCGGTTTTATTATTCTCGCTGGCCAATTATGCGTTTGCTTCACGCTCTGCAATAAACGCCAACGCCATCTTAATACGCGCAACAACACGCTCTTTACCGATGAGCTGCATCACTGCATCTACAGAAGGAGACTGACCACCACCAGTAACAGCAACACGCAGAGGCATACCGATTTTGCCCATACCGATTTCAAGCTCAGTACACACATCGGCAATCACTTGGTGTAGGTTTTCTGTTGTCCACTCAGTAAGGGCTTCCACTTTAGCCAGAGCGACTTCTAGCGGCTGCTTCGCCACACCACGTAGGTGTTTTTTCGCTGCATCAGCATCAAATGCGTCAAAATCTTGGTAGAAGTAACCAATTTGATCGGCCAACTCAACCAACGTATTGCAACGCTCGCCAACCAGTTTGATCACGTCAGTGATGGCTGGACCATTTTCGGTCTTGATACCCTTCTGATCTAAATGCCACTGAAGATGTTCAGCTACGTATTCAGGATCCGATGTTTTGATGTAGTGGTTATTCAACCATAGCAGCTTGTCGGTATTAAACGCAGACGCTGACTTTGAGATAGCATTCAAGCTAAATAGGTTGATCATCTCTTCTTGAGAGAAAATTTCTTGGTCACCGTGAGACCACCCAAGGCGTACGAGGTAGTTGTTCAATGCCACTGGCAAGTAACCCATATCGCGGTATTGCATCACTGACACCGCACCATGACGCTTAGACAGTTTCGCACCATCGTCACCGAGGATCATGGCACAATGCGCAAACGTAGGAACTGGCGCACCTAGTGCTTCATAGATGTTGATTTGACGAGGCGTGTTGTTGATATGGTCTTCGCCACGGATAACGTGCGTAATGCCCATATCCCAATCGTCAACCACCACACAGAAGTTGTAGGTTGGTGAACCATCGGTACGACGGATGATGAGATCATCCATTTGGCTATTGCTGATTTCGATACGACCACGGATTTGATCTTCGAATACAACGCTACCCTCTTTCGGGTTACGGAAACGAATCACGCATGGATCGCCATCTTTTGCCACTTCATTTGCCGCTTTGATTTTTGGGTGTTCAGCATCGTAGCGAGGCATTTCTTTGTTGGCTTCTTGCTCTGCACGAACTTCATCAAGCAGCTCTTTTGATGCGTAACATTTGTACGCTTTATCTTCCGCAAGCAGCTTATCAACCATCTCGTTGTAACGATCAAAACGCTGAGTTTGGAAATAAGGACCTTCGTTCCATTCCAAACCTAGCCACTGCATACCTTCAATAATGGCATCTACCGCTTCCTGAGAGTTGCGCTCTAGGTCCGTATCTTCAATACGTAGAACGAACTCACCACCTTGGCTTTTCGCGTATAACCAAGAGTAAAGTGCTGTACGAGCACCACCAACGTGTAGGTAGCCAGTTGGGCTAGGAGCAAAACGAGTTTTAACCGTCATCAATTTTTACCTTTTGGAAGAAGCGTGCTGATAAGACTAGCACCACTAAGAAATGTGCGACATTTTAGCACTATGAGGTAAATCTACAATGACCATACAAAAGACATTTTGCCAAGCCCAACACTTCGGGTCGATTCCCCGCTCAAATCGGTTAATTGTTTAGTAACCAAGTTAAGATTTGCGTTTTTTCTTCAGCCGTTGCCTTTTCATACCAATAACTCAGCATATCTAGAGATTTAGAGGTCGCTGGTAGCTGAGTTGATATGGATTTTCTGTTCTCAAAAGCCCATTGAGCAAAACGTTGTTTGTCTTCGACATTCGCTTCGTTATACCAATATTGGGCCATTTCTACAGGCTTAGAAGCCATTACAGCAGGCTGTTTAGGGACATTGTTCTCATTCTTAACGATGGTAACGTTCTGTTTTTGCTCCCCAAGGATTGCTTCAAAATACCCTGCTGGAATTAAAAAATTAAGCTGGGAGCTGTTGTTTCTTGCATTCACAGAATAGTGAAGTCCATTTTCTGCGGCAGACAACAACTCGTTTTCATAAATAGGAAATGAAAAATGCTGTGTAACAGTGCAGTGCTCAGAGCATGTTTCATCGGTTGGTGCGGTCATTGTAATGGCGCGTTGCTTATTCTTAATAGAGACCGAAGTATACTCATTGTTTGATTTGAAGTAGCTCAGTTCAACCGCGACGTAGGAATCGGGAGCGGTTGAGCTCTCATTCGTTGGAAAACTCGCGATTACTTTCGACACGTTTTTTATCGCAAATCCACCTTTAGAATCACTCTCTATTGGAGTAACTCCTTTCGCTTCTACAGTAATATAGTTCGCTTTCTGACTGACAGAACCAATCGCATTACTAAAATCGTCATCACTCGATAAGGTAGTACATCCATTTAGCAAAACTAATCCTACAACCAACATTTTTTTGTACATTTGATACACCTTATTTCTTAGATTTCTAGAACGATAAAACGCTAGCAGTGTACTGCTAGCGTTTTTTTAACTCAGAAGACGTTCACTTAGAAGCCGTATTCTAAACCAATACGAGTTACGATATCGGTATCTGCATCACCAACTGTGCGGCCTGCAATACGTAGGTAAGGTACGAAACCGTTATGCACCGCCATCAACTGAGCAGAAATGGTGTTGCTGTCTGAGTCTGCGTCTGTTTTGCCGTTAGTTTCAGATTCAAGGTTCGCTGCGTAACCCACTTTGAAACCAATTGGACCATTCCAGTATTGACCAATGACAGAGAAAGAGTCTTGAGTCACTTTACGCGCACCGTTATCTAGCTCTTCACCTTTATAGGCAGCAGCGATACCAAAGCCTGCTGGCAAGCTCGCTTCGAAGCCGACAATGTAGGCAAATGTATCATCTTCATAACCAGGAACTACCGGTTTTTGAACTGGCGTACCTGTATTATCAAGCTCCCAATCACCGCCTGTTGCACCAACAACGCGAGTACCACTTTCAACAGCACCCATCAATGTTACTTTTTCGAAACCGTATTTAGCGCTTGCACCAAAGAAGTTAGCATCGCGAGTAGCGTTACCACCGCCGTTTTTGTCATCGTCACGACCAACAGACGCTGCGAATGAGAAGCCACCAAACTTAGGTGAATCGTAACGAACTTGGTTAGATTGACGATCGTAGTGACCATTGATACCGCCCCAATCGAATACAGAACCTAGACCAGGGTTAGAGAATGGCCAGTCAACAATTTCGTATAGTGGCGTTAGAACGCGACCAACACGAAGGTTACCCCAATCACCAGATGCACCGATGAAAGTATCGCGGAAACCAAGCACACCGCCTGAAACGCCGCCATGGCCCCAGTCAGTGCTGTCAACGTAACCCGATTCAATTTGCATTGTAATCAATACGTTATCAAACATTTCTTTGTGGGCACGGAAACCGATACGAGATTCGTTTTCTACAACAAAGCCACTGCTGGCATCATTGTTGTCAGTGACGTTGTAGTTCACCAATGAGATAGCTGCAACACCGTAAACTTCGACATTAAAGTCAGAGTTCACACCAACTTCTTTAGCGGTTGCACCAGTTGCGGCCACTGCAATTGCTGCACCTAAAAGCGTTTTTTTAAAGTGAGACATAAGATTAACCCCTATTTAGAATTATGTTTTTCCTTGTTCTTCGCCAAACTCGACTAATTGCTATTCCTAGTAACCATCTGATTTTTTGGAGAACTAAATTTTGGACGGGGCAAATATCTCAGACTTTTTTTTCTTTAAAAAATGGCGACACCAACAACCTGAGCCACTTCAAAGTCAACCAATAAAAAATAATATAAAAACAATAAAAACAACAACTTAATCGCAAACAAAAAATATAAAAAACGTCAAATTTAGCTTTTCATAGTGCCATGGCGGCAAATATGTTGCCGTATCGTGAAGCGACTCACGCAACTTTTAGCTCAATTAACGGAACTTTATATTTCCAAAGAAAAAAGATTGAAGTGCCTCGCAAGGAAATAAGGCAAAACATCGGTACGGCAAAGCCATTTTGACGTAATTGATTGCACGAACCAATGCTTGACCTTCCCCCGGCGGCAAGGTTTATCGTTATTACCACATTATTTCGTGGGAGATAAAAAGATGAACCAATTTACCCTTGCGCTCTCTGGCCTCAACTGCATGGGTTGTGCTCATAAGGTCGAGAAAGCACTGCACGCCGATCACAGTGTCACGATTCAAGCGCTTTCTCCCAACGAAATCAGCTTAGAGACCCCGTCCACTCTGGCCGAGATTGCTGAAACGATAGAAAAGTTGGGTTACCGTGCAGGCAATGAGTTCAACTTTGATCTTGAAGGACTTAACTGTGGTCGCTGCGTGAGTAAAGTGAACGCATTGCTCGGTGAGCACAGCGAGGTGATTCGCTTCACCGCAAGTAAAACAGAACTTACAATCACCACCAGCTTGAATGAGCAAGAGGTGATCACCCTCATCGCGACGCTTGGATACCAGGCACGTCTACACACCGCAGGTGAAGAGGCCGCTCAAAACGTCGAATCGCTTACCACACCATCCCCTGTTTTGTCTGATTCAACACCTTTAGACACTACTTTAGCTACCGCTTCAACAGCGCCTTCAACCGAAACAATCAACCTATTGATTCAGGGCATGACCTGTGCGAGCTGTGTTTCTTCCGTTGAAAAAGCGATGTTGGCTGTCAGTGGTGTGAATAAAGCGCAAGTTAACCTTGCCGAACAAAGCGCAATTATTTTTGCAGAGAGTAATGAGGCAAACTTGATAGAGGCAGTGATCTCTTCGGTCAAACAAGCCGGTTATCAAGCTGAAGTGGTACTAGACGCAGAACTCACTCAACAAAAACAGGCTGAGCAACTGGCTCAAGCACAACGAAAACACAAAGCCAGTGCCTTCGCAGGAATAGCCCTTGGTGCACCACTCATGTTGTGGGGTGTATTGGGTGGCAGCATGAGTATCGCAAACACTCAAGATCAGATCGCCTGGGGGGTGGTCGGCTTAGTCTGCCTATTGTTGCTTGCTACCGCGGGAAGAAGCTTCTTTACCAATGCGTGGTTAGCACTCACTCACAAACGCGCCACTATGGATACATTGGTTGCATTGGGAACGGGTGCCGCGTGGCTCTTTTCGATGTTAGTAGTGATTTTCCCGACTTGGTTCCCAATGGAATCGCGCCACGTTTATTTTGAAGCCAGTGCGATGATTGTCGGCTTGATTTCACTGGGACACTATATCGAAGCAAAAGCCAAAGCGCGCACAACCCAATCGCTGCAATCGCTGATCAACCTTCAGCCTCAAACCGCAAGTTTGATCACCGACCAAGGCGAGCAAACCATCGCCGTTAAACAGATTCAATTGGGGATGAAGCTGCGCATCAAGCCGGGAGAAAAAATCCCCGTTGATGGTTTGGTGATTTCTGGCGAGTCGTATCTCGACGAATCCATGCTCACAGGTGAACCCGTTCCGGTTTTCAAACAAGCGCAAGATAACGTTTCTGCTGGCACCCTAAATAATGACGGCAGCTTAATTATTCAAGCAACTGGGATCGGCGCTGATACCATGCTGGCTCGTATTATCCGTATGGTGCGTCAGGCGCAAAGCAGTAAACCCGCTATCGCCAAACTGGCGGATCAGATTTCATCGGTCTTCGTGCCTGTTGTCGTGGCCATTGCCCTTTTCTCTGCGGCAATTTGGTTTTTCGTTGGCCCAGAGCCAAAAGCCAGTTACATGTTGGTGGTCACGACTACCGTACTGATCATCGCCTGCCCCTGCGCACTGGGCCTTGCCACCCCGTTGTCAGTGACGGTGGGGGTTGGCAAAGCCGCAGAAATGGGCATTTTGATCCGAGATGCGGATGTACTGCAATCTGCCAGCAAAATTGACACAGTGGTCTTCGACAAAACAGGCACTTTGACCCAAGGAGCTCCTAAAGTTCAAGCGCTCTATGCCTTTGACCACGATCAGCAGCATTTACGTTCACTGCTGGTGAGTGCGGAACAGCAATCAGAGCATCCACTCGCCAAAGCAATTGTGGCAGACGCCCAGCAACACAAAGCACCTATGCTTGAGGTGAGCCAGTTTGAAAATATGCGAGGCAAAGGAGTTCGCGCGGTCATTGCGGGGGATGAGCTGTTGGTGGTGTCATTAAATCACTTACAAGCGCAACAATTTGATTTGAGCGCCGCCAGTGAGGCGATTGACGAATGTGCACAAAACGCTTGGACACCAGTAGCTGCCGTGCTTAACCAGCGTTTAATCGGCATGATCGCCATTTCAGACCCAATCAAAGGCGATTCTAAGCAAGCTGTGCAAGCCTTGAAGAAAGAAGGCATCCACACCGTAATGCTAACGGGTGACAACCAAAGCGTGGCCAATGCCATTGCTCAAGAGCTGGGTATCGATGAAGTCATCGCGCAAGTGCTGCCCGATGAGAAAGCAAGTCATATCGGACGCCTTCAATCACAAGGTCGCAAAGTGGCGATGGTCGGTGACGGCATTAATGACGCGCCAGCGTTAGTCTTGGCCGATATTGGCATTGCGATGGGCAGTGGCAGTGATGTCGCGATTGAAAGCGCGCAGATGACGCTGCTCAACTCGTCACCACTTGCCGTTCTCAACGCCATTGAACTCTCCAAAGCGACGGTGAAAAACATGAAGCAAAATCTCTTTGGCGCCTTTATTTACAACTCTTTGGGTATTCCTGTAGCGGCTGGTGTACTGTATCCTGTGTCAGGTTTTCTTTTGAGTCCTGTGGTGGCTGGCGCAGCCATGGCACTCTCTTCCATTACCGTGGTCAGCAACGCCAATCGACTACGCTTATTTAAAACGACAACACGCTCTTAGGGGTCACTATGAAACTAAAAACACTTACTCTTATGCTGCTGGCAGGTATGTCAGCAAACGTTTTGGCAGCGGACGTCATCAACCATAAATCACCTTACTGTGGATGCTGCGGTGATTGGACTAAACACATGGAAGAGGCAGGTTTCACCGTAAAAGAAGAGCTTCACGATGATATGAACAGCGTTAAGCAGAAGCTAGGGTTGAAGAACGAGCAACTCTATTCATGCCATACTGCGGAAATTGAAGGCTACGTATTTGAGGGGCATATTCCGGCTGACGATATCAAAGCCTTTTTAGAAAACCCACCTCGCAACGCGAAAGGCCTTGCGGTTCCGGGCATGCCAATGGGCTCTCCGGGCATGGAATATGGCGACAAAAAAGACAGCTACTCTGTGTATGCCTTTAACGAACAAGGTCAAGTGTTTGAGTATCGCCGCCATGAAGGCAATCAAAAATAGCGATTGAACGATAAAGAGAAAAACCCAGCTGAGCTGGGTTTTTCTTTCTGTGCACGCTAAGAATTACTTCACGCTTGTTACTCGGCTTGCTTTCTCGCCTGTCGCAGACACAGAGCGGATAAAGACTTCACCCTCTACTGCTGGACGAGCACTGTCTGCGTAAGTTAGCCAGTTCTTGCCGTCTAGCGAGTATTGAAGCGTGACGCCAGGGAACTGAACGTTCATTACTAGCTTACCCTCTTCAACTTTCGCACCTGGTACAGGTAGGCGGTAGTCGATACCTGATTTTTCCAGTTTCGCCAGTTCACGTTGGCCAAGTACGTTGGCAAAGCGGTTGTAGTCTTGGTTTAGTGCAGCCTTGTCTACTAGGTTAGAGCTTTGCGAGTACTCAACACCCACTTTGTAGTCGTTTTCCCAATCTGCACGGTGCCATGCACGCTCAGCTGCTGCTAGTACGCGAGGGAATACCATGTACTCGTATTGCTCGTCGTTACGTACTGTCTCAGACCAAAGTTGTGCTGATAGGCCGTAGAAAGGCTTCGCTTCGATTTCACCTTTGCCCGTAAAGCCGTTGCCATCACGGTCTAAAGAGGTTTCAGCGTTTTGCGGCATGTTCTCCGGCGCAAAGCCGAACATCTTACGCGTGTCTGTTGCACGTGTTGCCCAGTAGTAACCGCGCTCTTTCGGATCCACTTCGTATGGCATGTCCATGTACACGTAGTCTGGGTTAGACACGATCACGTCGTAACCTTTCTTCGACCACTCGTACACTGAAGATGTACCGCCCCAGTACAGAACGTCCCAGAAGTTGACGCGAGTATTTTCTGTTGCGAACGCGTTCTCACCTTCACTGTACTTCAAGCCATCTTGCCACGCTTGGAAGTTTGGAATGCCCTTCTCGGCCACAATCTTCGATACTTGCTCTGCAAAGTGACTTGGCAGGTGACCAAAATCGCTTACTGTGCCATCGGTAATGAGCGTCTGACATTGCGGAGACTGTGCAAATGGCTTGTCTTGCTTAGATAGGTCAATCGTGCCTTTCCAGCTAACTTTGTCTTCTGCGTTAACGTCTTGGAAACCAGCACCTAGCTTAATGTTCTTCGCTTCGTCACCACCAAAGTGCCATGTTGTTAGCGGTGCGCCTGCCTCTGCATGCATGGCTGCTACTTCTGAAATCACTTTATCAACAAAGCGCGTTGACGATTCCATACATGGGTTGATAAAGCTTTGCTTATCGTAGAACTGAACGGTCGTCACGTTCGATGTATCTTGAGGATCCATCAGACGGTATTCGTTCGCTTGTGCTTCTTTACCTTCTGCCATGAGACGGTCGTAACGCGCTTCCATCGATACCACTGCAGCACGAGCGTGGGCTGGCATGTCGATTTCTGGAATCACTTCGATGTTACGTGCTTTCGCGTATTTCAAGATTTCCACGTAGTCTGCTTTGCTAAAGTAGCCAGAGCCAAAGTTGTCTGACGTTGAACCCGAGCCAAGCTGAGGCAATAAACAGCTTTTCTCTTCAACGTCGAAACAACGATTAGCACCCACTTCGGTCAGCTCAGGCAGACCCGGGATTTCTAAACGCCAGCCTTCATCGTCCGTTAGGTGAAGGTGTAGTTTGTTCATCTTGTACGCTGCCATTTGGTCTAGCGTGGCAAGAATGGCGTCTTTAGAGTGGAAGTTACGAGCCACATCCACCATCACGCCACGGTAATCAAAACGAGGCGCGTCTTTCATCGACAGTTGTGGTAGAGAATCCGCATTTTGGCTATCTATCAGGCCAAAGATAGATTGTACTGCGTAGAAAGCACCGGCTTGGTCAAACGCTTTAATCGCAATACCGTCGCCTTGAATGCTCATCTCGTAAGCACCCGATTTTGCTAATTCACCAGTGAAGTCCGCTGGAACAACCGTGATGCTAACAGGAACATCACCGCGCACATTCACACCGACCACTTCTGCACGATCTTGAATTGCCGAAAATTGCGCCGCATCAAAGACTTCTTTAGGCAGCGCAATACCCGACGCGATATCAACGGTGCCTTTGCCTGCTTCCACAAACAGTGGTGTTGGTAGCAAGGTGGTTGATACATCTTGTTTTGCTAGATCTTCGTTCTTCTCGAAGCGAGATACGGCACTCGCGAAGACGTTGTTGTCATCTGGCGTACGTTTTAGGTTGTTACCTTCAAGACCGGCTACGAAAGACGCCACATCTTCCGTGTTTAGAGAGGCAATCATCTTTGGCTCTGCGTTTGGTGCAGTGACGAAAGCACCAGGCATGAAATCGGTTTCAAACAGCGTCCAGTATTCGCCAATTAGAGGCAGTACAACTTCTTCACCCGCAGCAAAACCATCAAATTTATCTGTCGGTTCTAATTTGTGTAGGTCACCCGTGACACGAGAGATTTTGAACTGGTCGTTTTCCACATCTAAAATCAGACGGATGCTGTGAAAGTAAATGGCCCAATCTTTGGCATTGACGGCGTCACCTTGATTCACCAGCGTCATATTCACTCGGTTACAAGAAGCCCACTCGGCCCCCATATCACCACAGGCTAGCCCCTCGTTCGCACCGTGATTTGTCATAACTTGGTATTGAATATCCAAATTATCCGCTAATGAATTGACGACACGTTGCTCATCGCTTTGTAATGTAGAGCAACCCGCCAAAGAAGCGATAACTGAAGCTGCAATTAAAGTTTGTTTCAACATCTTACTTACCCTAAAACTCAGAAAACCAATCCAGCCAAAACGGCTGTTACTTACCAATGCATTCAACATACAGCGAGTTTTTTCTAAGCGTAAAATTAATAAGCAAGAGAAGTGATCTACTTCAAACTGCGATCGAAAACAGAAAATATAAAAACTTTAATTTCAACAAGTTAAAAGAGACGTTAAATTTGTAATTTCATTTTTGACGACTTTTTATCAAATACAGATCACAAAAACACCGACACAATGGACACTATTGAAAGAAATTTCCCACAATAGCGACGTGCTTTAAAATTTAAATCATCAGAATTTGACGTTGAAATTGAGTATTTGATCGCACTTTTAGCTCCGTTAACGCTCGTCATTTTTATCAAATCAACAAATTTGCCGGAACATTTTTCAGGAAGTAAAACATGCTCAAATTCGTTACCGTTATTATTGCGATTGCTACTCTAGTTCCTACAGCACTTGCCGAACCGTTAGTGTGGAAAGTGACCAAAGATAAAACGGAATTCAGAATATTAGGCTCGATTCATGTAGGAAGCGATGCACTGTACCCGCTACCCAATGAGATAGAAAACGCCATTGCTAACAGCCAAGCCCTCATTGTGGAGGCCGATTTATCACAATTGAATCAAGTAACTTATCCATCTCAGCGCTATGTCAGTC
Organism: Vibrio sp. 03_296; assembly: GCF_002265885.1. NCBI lineage: Bacteria > Pseudomonadati > Pseudomonadota > Gammaproteobacteria > Vibrionales > Vibrionaceae > Vibrio > Vibrio sp. 03_296. The sequence continues at coordinate 16,913 of NZ_NPKW01000085.1, read as the reverse complement.
AGCAAGTCCTCACCGATGCACAGAAACAGCAGCTGCAACAAATCGCCAATGAGCTCGGCTTGCCCTATCAACAATTGATGCTTGCTCCGCCGTGGGCAAGCGCCTTAACCATCCAAATGGCTCAAGTACAAAAACTGGGGTACCACTCAGAACTTGGCGTAGACACCTATCTCATTCAAAAAGCACATCAACATGGTGTTCCTCTTCATCCGTTGGAAAGTGCGCAATTTCAAATCGATCTACTCACCAAGACACCTCAAGATGGCAAAGAATTGCTGATTAGTGCGCTGTCAGAGTTTAGTGAAAGTAAGCAGTTACTCGCTTGTTTGGTTGAGAGCTGGCAAAAAGGCGACAAACAAAAACTGGTGGAGTTCGCTAACCTGTCAGAGATCTCCCCTGAGTTGGAAAAAGCCATGCTGACGGATAGAAATCACGATTGGGTGCAAAAGCTCTCTCAACTTGCTCAAGAGGAACCAGGGCATTATGCGGTGGTGGTCGGAACGTTGCATTTGGTGGGCAAAGAGAATCTCATTGCGCTACTTGAGCAATCTGGTTTTAAAGCAGAGCAACTGACCCAAAGCCAGCCTGCGCAATGCCATTTCTAACGTTGGCTGCCTCATAACACGTAGTTCAACATCAGCGAGCAAACTTTATCTAAAACTAAAACGACGAAAGCCTGCTAAAAAGCAGGCTTTCTTAAAGTGGTCGGTGAAGAGGAATTCGATCGGACTGGCGTTCCAGCCCCCGTTCTCTACAACCAAAACATTGCAAAAAGGCCCTACATTTCTGCAGGGCCTTTTCTTAATATGGCCGGTGAAGAGCCATGTTCTAACATCAGGCGAACCCCACGAGGTTCAACATCAGTAAGCAAGCTTTATCTGAAGCCAAAACGACGAAAGCCTGCTAAAAAGCAGGCTTTCTTAATGTGGTCGGTGAAGAGCCATATTCTAACGTCAGGCGAACCCCACGAGGTTCAACATCAGCAAGCAAACTTTATCTAAAACTAAAACGACGAAAGCCTGCTAAACAGCAGGCTTTCTTAAAGTGGTCGGTGAAGAGGAATTCGATCGGACTGGCGTTCCAGCCCCCGTTCTCTACAACCAAAACATTGCAAAAAGGCCCTACATTTCTGCAGGGCCTTTTCTTAATATGGCCGGTGAAGAGCCATATTCTAACGTCAGGCGAACCCCACGAGGTTCAACATCAGTAAGCAAGCTTTGTCTAAAGCCAAAACGACGAAAGCCTGCTAAAAAGCAGGCTTTCTTAAAGTGGTCGGTGAAGAGGGATTCGAACCCCCGACCCTCTGGTCCCAAACCAGATGCGCTACCAAGCTGCGCTATTCACCGAGATGTTTTACAGAAACTTTATTCCGTCAACGGATGCGTATATTACGGATTCTGACTGACGACGCAAGAGCTAAGCGCAGTTTTTTTGTAATAAATTATCCGTTTGCTCATTCCGCCATCAGTAGCACATAAAATGTGAGCAGAAACACACCAATAAAAACATATCGTTAACTTATGCAACACAATTGATCCAGATCAGTGTGCAAAATAGCACCAGCTTTTAACTTTACCCTGTCTTCACACTTTGGAGGAAACCATGGACTTTTGGCTCGATTTGCTATTCGGTAATGCGGTAGGACTTTCTTCAATGATTGTCATATTTGGTGCACTAGGTCTAATGCTGTTTTACGGCGGTTTCATCGTTTACAAGGTCATGAATGACAAATCTCCTCACTAGATATCGCCAAGCTCTATAATCTTTTATAGAAACGCTTTGCACCGGAATGGGTTTTCTGCCTGTTCCGGTTTTTTATTCTCTGGGTTGATCGTTTCGCCCCAACCGTTGGTATACTCCTGCAACCATTAATCAAGCTTTGAGATGCCGTTATGTCTCACGACGATGATTTCGAACTTTTCCAACAAATGATGGGGGATGTAAAGCCCATCACTCATGACACCGCTGAACACAAGAAAAAACACCAAGTCAGCGAATCTCAATTGGCGCGGCGCGAAGCGGCGATTTGGCTCACCGAGGATAATCCGGAACACCTCAGTCTTGATCACGCTGAAATGCTCAAACCTGATGACATGGTGGAGTTTAAAAGAGATGGCGTACAAGATGGTGTCTATCGTAAATTGCGTTTAGGCAAGTACCCCATCCAAGCCAGGCTAGACCTGCATAAGAAATCGCTCAAAGAAGCACGAGATGAACTTGTACGCTTCCTCAAACAATGCATGAAAATGGACATTCGCACCGTCGTGATCGCTCATGGTCGAGGCGAACTATCCGCTCCCCCAGCCAAGATGAAGAGTTTTGTCACGACATGGTTAATGCAGATTAAAGAAGTGCAATGTTGCCACAGTGCGCAGCGTTTTCATGGCGGAACTGGCGCTCTCTACGTTTTGCTGCAGAAAAGTGCCGATAAAAAACTCGAGAATCGAGAACGTCATCAAAAACGCTTAGGCTAACATTTATTCAGTGCTAGAATGCACGCCCTAATTTCCCTTACAACCAGTAAGGGAGTGAACAATACAACGCCGTTGTGAAACGTTAAGAGAGAACAACATGTCCCAAGATAACGCTAAACGCCTTAATAAATACATCAGTGAAACTGGTTTTTGCTCACGCCGCGAAGCCGATAAACTCATCGAGCAAGGTCGCGTCACCATCAATGGCAAACAGCCAGAAATGGGCACCAAGGTCTTGCCTGGTGACGACGTTTGTGTAGATGGAAAGCCTGTCGCGGCAAAGGAAAAACCGGTCTACATCGCGCTGAATAAACCCACTGGCATTACCTGCACTACTGAACGCAACATTCCGGGCAATATCGTTGATTTTATTGGGCATAAGAAGCGCATTTTCCCAATTGGTCGATTGGACAAACCTTCAGACGGTCTGATTTTCCTAACCAATGATGGGGATATTGTTAATAAGATTCTCCGTGCGGGTAACCACCACGAAAAAGAGTATGTGGTGCGAGTGGATAAACCCATTACGCCTGAATTTATTAAAGCAATGTCGAGCGGTGTCAATATTCTCGATACCGTAACCTTGCCGTGCAAAGTCACACAGGAAACCAAGTTCTCCTTCCGTATTGTTTTAACCCAAGGTTTGAACCGCCAGATCCGCCGTATGTGTGAAGCACTCGGCTATGAAGTGTTTAAACTGCGTCGTGTGCGCATTATGAACATTTCACTCGACGGCATTCCGAATGGTAAGTGGCGTTATCTCACAGACGATGAGGTGACTGAGATCCTTGCGATGTGTGAAGGCTCGGTTGGCACCGAAGAAGCCTCTCGCGTTGACGCCAAAGGCCGCCGTATTCGCAAAGCCACTGACGCTAAACTGTTTGACAGCCGTGAGGAAAATCAAACCTCTACTGCACGTCGCAACCAAAAACAGCGGACTTTCAAAGGCAACAATGCCGATGAGTTTCGTCATGCGCCAAATTCAAAAAAAGCGCAGCAAAGAAAGCAGCAGGATGGCGATAAAGCGCGTTTTGAAAAACCAAAGCGCCAAGAGCAAGCTGGAAAAGCACCGCGATATGATAATCCCAACGCGGCAAAACCCGTCAAACGTACCGGCGGCACTTTGACTCTGAAGAAATAACGCTACTCGCAACCATTGAAAAGGACGCTCCTACGAGCGTCCTTTTTTGATCACCACACGGTTTCAGGCATCAAGTGTCATTCACCAAAGGAACTACGCCTCTAGACAGAGTTCAGCAAAATGCCCTCGAGTGAGCATCAGTAAATCTTGGGGGGCTAACTCAATCTCTAAACCACGCTTACCAGCACTAACACAAATGGTCTCTTGTTGCTCTGCACTCCTATGAAGAAAGGTGGGCAGAGCTTTCTTTTGCCCCAACGGACTAATACCGCCCACGACATATCCCGTGGTTTTTTGCGCGATTTCTGGGTCCGCCATATCGGCTTTTTTGCCATTAGCGGCTTTCGCTGCCAATTTTAGATTGAGTTTTTGATCAACGGGGATGATCGCTACCGCCAAATTTTTTGCTTCGCCATTTAAGCAAAACAGTAATGTTTTAAAGACTTTTTTTGGATCTTGCCCAAGCACTTCTGCCGCTTCCAAACCATAGCTTGTCGCTCGTGGATCGTGCTGATATTCGTGGATGGTATGAGGAACTTTCTTTTTCTTGGCAAGATTGATAGCCGGAGTCATTGTCTTTCTCCTGTATAAACAAAAAGCGCTATCCCAGATCGGAATAGCGCTTTAGTTAAAGATATCAGCGAGATTGAGTCAAACTCTTTCTCTTATCGATTATTTGTAAACAATCTCACCGTTTGGCGCGAACTTGTTCACATCGATTGGGCTGTTCTTCTCTAGGAACTCTTTCAGTACTTCAGCATCCACAAAACCAGTGTTCACGTAACCAGGATGGCCAGTCAGTTTAGGGTAACCATCACCACCAGCGGCGTTGTAGCTCGGTACGGTGAAGCGGTAAGTTTCGTCTAGACGAAGCTGTTTGCCACCAATGAATACGTTCGATACTTTGCCGTTAGCCACTGTCATGGAGATACCAGCGAACTGCGCGTAAGCACCTGAATCAACAGGTTTCGTTGCAACTACGTTTAGGTAGTCCAGCACTTCTTTACCCGTCATATCAGTGTAAGTCAGGATGTTTGCAAAAGGCTGAACGGTAAGAACGTCTTTGTAAGTCACTTCGCCTGCTTCAATCGAGTCACGCACGCCACCTGAGTTCATCACTGCGAAGTCGGCTTTTGCACGCTCCATGTGTGATACGGCAATCAGACGGCCTAGGTTAGTTTGCTGAAAGCGAACCACGTTACGGTCACCTTCAAGCTTGCCATTCGTGTCTGCAATCTTCACGTTGAGTTGCTCTTGACCTTTCTCTTGGTAAGGACGTAGGAACTCTAGCAATGCATCATCTTCTTTAATTTCGCTTTCGATGAATACGCGCTGGCTCTTACCATCCACTTCCACTTTCTTCTTCAAGTTAACTGGAATCAGATCGTAGCTCACCATGCGTAGTTCACCATTACGGAACTCGTAATCCGCACGGCCAACGTATTTACCCCACTCGTGCGCCTGCACGATGTAAGTACCGTTTTGTTGGTCTGGCTTACACTCGTCTGCTGGTTTGAAGTTTTTCTTCACCACATTTGGCGCTTCCATACAAACCGGCTCTTGCGAGTGACCACCGACGATCATGTCTAGGTCACCTTCGTTTAGGTAACGAGCCAATGCAACATCGCCAGGAGCGTTGATGCCACGCTTACCATCTTCGTAGTGGCCCATGTGCGTCACTGCGAAAATCAAATCTGGTTTTTCTGTTTCTTTCAGCTCAGCAATCAGCTTCTTCGCTTCTTCCTTCGGATCGCGGAAGTCAATGGCGCCGATGAATTCAGGGTTGCCTAGCTTAGCCGTGTCTTCAGTTGTTAGACCGATAACCGCAATTTTGATACCTTGCTTATCGAACATCTCGTAAGCTTGGAACATGCGCTCGCCGGTTTTCTTGTCGTAAATGTTGGCAGACAGCATTGGGAAGTTAGCCCACTCTTTCTGCTTCATCAGTACGTCTAAAGGATTGTCAAACTCGTGGTTACCCAGCGCCATTGCGTCGTAACCGATTTTGCTCATGCCTTTGAAATCAGGCTCAGCATCTTGAAGATCTGACTCAGGAACACCTGTGTTGATATCACCGCCTGAAAGTAGCAGTACGCTGCCGCCTTCCGCTTGGATTTCAGCACGCAACTCATCGATCAGAGTTTTGCGAGCTGCCATACCGTACTCACCGTATTTGTTTTGCCAGAAACGGCCGTGGTGGTCGTTCGTGTGCAGTACTGTCAGTTTGTAAGTTGTATCTGCTGCCCATTCTTGAGTTGGCTGAGTTGCACAACCCGCCAGAGTTGCCAGAATAGCTGCGCTAAGCGCGGTTTTTACAATCAGGCGTTGCTTCATTGTCATACCTTTTGAACTTTTTGGGGATTCCACTGCAAATATCTACAGGCCTTTTTAAACATAAGCTCAATTTATTAAACCGAGTTAGGTTGGCTGTAAAACTTGATACAGTTTAAAGTAACTGGCCAAACCATTTCAGCGCGTTTTCATATTTATGATGCATTGATCACTATAAAAACCACGAAAAACTGTAACAAAGCCTGAGAGTTACAGTGACAAAACTCATGCGATCACAGGCAAACGTTTGACTAAGAAATGATGATATCGATTGAAGTTGTGATTCAGTTCACTAATTAAACAGAGTCAGAATAAAAAGCCACCACCTCACAAAAAAGAAGCCAACAGATAAAACAAAAAAAGGACCGTTTTCTCGGTCCTTTTTGATCTTGATAACACGCAAATATTATCGGATGTCGATGCTCTCAAAGCTTTTCACCAGATCGTCCAGTGCTTTCATTTGCGCAAGGAACGGCTCTAGTTTATCGAGTGGCAATGCCGATGGACCATCACAACGTGCTTGTTCTGGATTTGGGTGCGCCTCAATAAACAGACCAGCAATACCCGTTGCCAAACCCGCTTTCGCTAGCTCAACAGTCTGTTCACGGCGACCGCCTGATGCCGCGCCTGATGGGTCGCGCATTTGCAGTGAATGGGTCACATCAAAAATGATTGGGCTGCCTTTTGATGCTTTTTTCATGACGCCAAAACCCAGCATATCTACAACTAGGTTATCGTAACCATGACAAGAACCACGCTCACAAAGAATGATCTTATCGTTGCCACACTCGGCAAATTTCTCAACGATGTTACCCACTTGACCTGGACTCATGAACTGAGGTTTCTTCACGTTGATGACCGCGCCCGTTTTGGCCATCGCTTCCACAAGGTCAGTCTGACGAGCCAAGAACGCAGGTAGCTGGATAACATCCACCACATCCGCGACTGGCTGCGCTTGTGCTTCTGTGTGAACGTCTGTGATGATCTTCACGCCAAACGTGTCTTTCAGCTCTTGGAAGATTTTCATCCCTTCTTCAAGACCAGGGCCACGGTATGAGTGAACAGAACTGCGGTTGGCTTTATCGAAAGACGCTTTGAATACGTAAGGAATACCCAACTTATCGGTCACTTTCACATAGTGCTCACAGATCTGCATCGCCAAATCACGTGACTCTAGTACGTTCATGCCAGCAAACAAAGTAAATGGCTTATCGTTGGCAACTGGGATATCACCAATCTGAACAATTTTCTGTTCCATCATTATGTCTCTTATTTGATCAATGTAGAGTGACCGCTTTGCCACTCATAACGTTAACTTGTTTTTTTAGCAGCTCTGCCGCTGGGTCATCTGGGCACTGATCAATAAAATACTGAAAATCAGACACCGCAATTTGATGACACTCTAGTTGTTGATAGATAAAGCCGCGATCACGAATTTCATAAGGGTCATCTGGCACAAACGTTAACGCCAAATTGGTGCAACGTAAAGCCAGAGTATAGCGCTCTTCTCGAAGTAGTGCGCCTTTTAACAAGGCAAGCCAGCGGCCAATCACTGTGGGGTTATCCGCCACCTCAAGATGCTCAGGCTTCAATCTTGCTAACGGCCCTTCATGGCCAATCAACCAAGCTTGTAAAAGGCGCTCGCCAACAAACTCACCATTAAATGGGTTAATGTATTGAACGCCCCCTTCGCACCAATCCACTCGCAAAAGAAACTGGGTTGGAAAGGTGACACCATGTAAATCGAAGCCAAGCTGGCGACCTAGATAAAGCAGTATCGCGCCCAAACTGACCGGGATGCCTTTCCGACGCTGCAATACTTTATCAATAAAGCTGTTATCTGAATCAAAATAGGCTTCACGATCACCTTGAAACTGCCATTGGATGAAAAACAAGCGTAGAAAGGCGTCAAAGCGTTGCTTTTCATCTCGCTCGACAAACAGTTCGTTTTCCGCTTCTTTTAACAAACGAGCCAACTCATGCTTTACCCAAAGATCTTCTGTTTCTGGATTAATGGCTTTATTGAGCTCTAACGCCCCTTCCACCAGCTCCATGTTGTCAAAATCTTCGTCAAACAATTCCAGCATTACTTGTTATCCGTTTCCTTAATTCACACTAAATATTCTTAACCGAAAAACATCGGTGTCTTCGAAACCGCCAATTTGCCTGCCATCGCCAGCCAACCGAGCGCACCGAAGAAAGAGAAAGTACGTAGCAGCTTATTTTTACCCAATTTAAGCGCAAAGAAACCAAGAGCAATGTAAGCCATTACACAAGTGAGCTTCTCAGTTAACCAAGGCGCTGATGGGGTAAAAGGAATGAAACCAGTGATCACAATCAGCGCAATACCTGAGAGCAACAACAACGAGTCGTTGATATGAGGAAAACGTTGTAAAAATGGGTGCTTCAGCTTACTTGAGTTCATCATCATTAATGCGTAACGAACGGAAAGCAGCAATGCACTAATGGCAATGGTCAGTAAATGAAAGTATTTCAAAGCTTCGTACATAGTGTTCTCTTTGATATCTGGATCTAGTGATCCGTGTTTTCTGGTAAAGCAACAAAGCAACCCAAAGTCACTCGATCGTTGCCACCGTAATCCTTCTCGGTTGCTACCTCTTGATATCCCAACGTTTCTAGGATTTCTCGAACAGCGATACCTTGATCGTAGCCATGTTCAAACATCAACCAGCCATGAGGCTCAAGATAGTCGCGCGCCTGTTGCGCGATATAACGGATGTCAGCCAGGCCAGACTCTTCGGCAACCAGAGCACTTTTGGGCTCAAATCGCACATCGCCTTGATTAAGATGGGGATCATTCTCATCAATATAAGGCGGATTGGAAACGATTAAAGCAAACTTTGTGCCTTGAGCCACAGGTTCAAACCAGCTGCCCTGTTTAAAGGTCACATTTTTGATATTCAACGCAAGCGCATTCGACTCAGCAAGCAGCTTCGCTTCCTGTTGTAAATCCACGCCCATCACAGTGCGATGTGGCAGTTCAGACGCCAGTGCAATGGCAATCGCGCCCGTACCGGTACCCAAGTCGAGGATGGAGCCCGTTTGCGTAGCGGTTTTTTCTAACGCTAACTCCACTAAACGCTCGGTATCGGGGCGAGGAATTAACGTCGATGGCGCGACTTTGAAAGGCAAAGACCAAAATTCTCGTTCGCCAATGATGTACGCCACTGGTTCGCCGGATAATCGACGTGCCACTAAAGCTTCAAACTGCTGCAGCTCTTGTTCGGTCAGTATTTTGTCTGGCCAAGTAAACAGATAGCTACGCGGCTTATCAAGCACATGGCAAAGCAATACCGCGGCGTCTAAAGACGGCGAATCATTGCCTAACTCAGAAAAGCGAGATGCCGCCTGTTTAACAGCGGCATCTAGTGTCATCAACTCAGACATGGGATCAGTTGTTTTCCGCCAAAGCAGCCAATTGATCCGCTTGGTGTTCCTGAATCACAGGATCGATCAAAGACTGAAGATCGCCTTCCATCACTTCAGAAAGACGGTAAATCGTCAAGTTGATGCGGTGATCTGACACTCGGCCTTGTGGGTAGTTGTAAGTACGAATACGGTCACTACGATCGCCCGAACCAAGCAGGTTACGACGCGTATCAGACACTTCGGCTGCACGCTTAGCCTCTTCAGCTTGAACAATACGTGCCGCTAGAACGGCCATCGCTTTGGCTTTGTTTTTGTGCTGTGAACGCTCGTCCTGACACTCCACCACGGTACCGGTTGGTAAGTGGGTAATACGGATTGCTGAGTCAGTGGTGTTAACGTGCTGACCGCCCGCGCCAGAAGAGCGGAAGGTATCGATTTTTAGATCGCTTGCTTTGATCTCTGGAATTTCCGCTTCAGGAATTTCAGGCATGATTGCCACGGTACACGCTGAGGTGTGTACGCGACCTTGCGATTCGGTTGCAGGCACACGTTGAACACGGTGACCGCCCGACTCAAACTTCAAGAAACCGTAAGCGCCATCGCCATTCACTTTCGCGATCATCTCTTTGTAACCGCCATGTTCTGCTTCATTCGCTGACATGACTTCAATACGCCAACCACGTTTTTCTGCAAACCTGCTGTACATACGGAACAGATCACCAGCAAAGATACCAGCTTCATCACCGCCCGCACCCGCACGAATTTCCAGGAAACAGTTGCGATCGTCATTCGGATCTTTCGGTAGCAGAAGAATTTGCAGCTCTGCAGCCAAATCTTCAATGGCCACTTTTGCCGCTTTGATTTCTTCTTGTGCCATTTCACGCATCTCTGCGTCGTCTTCTTTGGCCATCTCTTCCGCAGCAACTAAATCTTCTTGCGCTTGTTTATAGGCAGTAAAGCACTTGGTGACTTCTTCAAGTTGAGAATACTCTTTTGACAGTGCACGGAATTTGTCTTGGTCACCGATTACTCCCGGATCACCAAGAAGGTGCTGCACTTCTTCATAACGCTCAACCAGCATTTCTAGCTTGGTTAGAATCGAGGCTTTCATCATTTATATATCTTACTGATTGATAGAATTATTTGAGTTCATCCAGCCCTAAGCTTTGGCGAATGACGGTTAATTTTGCGGGCTCACCCTGCTCTGCGGCCAATTGTAGCGCACGTGTGGGTGCATGGATGAGTTTATTTGTCAGGCGATTACTCAGCTCACGCAGTACTTTCTCTGGGTCACTACCGCTTTCGAGTGACAACAGCGCTTTGCTGAGTAAATCCTCACGAATTTCATTGGCCGACTGACGATACTCACGAATACTGTCCACCGCTTGGAGCGAGCGAAGCCAGCTCATAAACGCGGCACTTTCTTCCGCCACGATCGCTTCTGCTTGAATCGCTTCGACTTTGCGCTGCTCAATATTGCTGTCAATAATCGATTGCAGATCGTCAACAGTATACAAGTAAGCATCATTCAATTCGCCCACTTGCGCTTCCACATCACGCGGCACTGCAATATCCACCAACAACATTGGCTGATGGCGACGTTGCTTGAGCGCCGTTTCCACCATGCCTTTCCCTATGATCGGCAGCGGGCTCGCCGTGGAGCTGATCACGATGTCTGCTTTGGCAAGGTGATTGGGAATCTCTTGCAAGCTGATCACCTGAGCATCAAATTGCTCTGCTAAGGTCAGTGCACGCTCACGAGTACGGTTTGCAACAATCATTTTACTACACCCGTTTGCGTGAAGGTGCTTCGCCACCAATTCGATGGTTTCACCAGCGCCGACCAAAAGAACCGTCGATTTCTCTAACGATTCAAAAATGTGTTTGGCTAACGTACAAGCGGCATACGCGACCGAAACGGCGTTACCGCCAATATCGGTTTCCGTGCGGACGCGCTTAGCAACGGAAAAGGTTTTCTGAAACAATTTTTCCAAAGACGCATCCAGCGCCTGCTGCTCACGCGAGTCGGAATACGCCTGTTTCACCTGCCCTAATATTTGTGGTTCACCCAGCACCAAAGAATCCAAGCCGCAAGAAACGCGCATCAGATGGCGAATTGCCGCTTGTTCTTCGTACACATACAAACTCGGTTTGAGCTCTTCTAAACCGATTTGATGAAACTGACTCAACCAATCAATCACCTTGCTGCGTGCACCCGATTTAACATCGCAATACACCTCGGTGCGGTTACAGGTAGAGAGAATCACGCTGCCATTGACTGCTTCATGCTGGCTGAGCTGCTGTAGTGCATTGGCCAGTTTGTCTGGACCAAACGCCACTTTCTCTCGCAAGTCAACCGACGCGGTGTGGTGATTTATGCCAATAGCAAGCAAAGACATCGATAGTGCTTTCTCTGTACAGAATGGAAAATTAGGAGGCGAATTTTACTTTATGCACGACTTTATTAAAAGGGTGTAGCGGATTTGTTTTCCTTACTTCGTGAGTTCGATGCTATAGTTGAGCGCTCAAAGACTTAAATCAGACAGAAAGTATCCGCCATGTTTCGACGAACTTATTTTTGGTTAATGCTCTTGCCGCTGTTTATGGTTGGCTGTACTGGCCTTCCGGAACATCCCACCAGCGTTGAGTGGCAAAGTCATCAAGCAAAACTGTCACAAATTCAATCATTTCAAGCCGTCGGCAAACTGGGTTACATCTCGCCAGAACAACGACAAAACCTCAACTTCTACTGGAAACACTCACCAGCGCAAAGCAACCTGCGTTTTACGACATTTCTTGGCCAAACCGCATTAAATCTCACCATGACGCCGCAAGGTGCTCGAGTTGAAACCTACGATGACCAAATTTTAACCGCCGAGAATGCGACTGCTTTGGTTCAACAGTTAACCGGGTTGGTTATACCTGTCGAACAACTGAGTGACTGGATCATCGGCTTGCCGAATGGCGCTGACGACTTTCAACTCAATGAGCAAAATACACTCGGCTCATTAGAGAAAGATCTCAATTTCCAGCGTTGGCATATCGCCTACACGCAGTATCGTGATGTGGAATTTCATCAGCAAGTTGTACCGCTGCCAGCCAAGCTTAGCCTGACCCAGCAAGACATCAAATTAAACATCGTTGTGAGTAAGTGGACGCTAAAATAATGATCACCAGCCCAACAACTTGGCCCTCACCTGCCAAACTCAATCTTTTCTTGTACATCAATGGCCGTACTGACAATGGTTATCACGAACTGCAAACGTTATTTCAGTTCCTCGATTACGGCGATGAACTGACCATCAGCGCCAACCAAAGCGGAGCCATCACCATCACACCCGAGATAGCCGAGCTTCCTGTTGAAGATAATCTTATTTGGAAAGCCGCTAATGCGCTTCAACAAAAGACCGGATGTACGTTGGGTGCCCACATTCATCTGAACAAAATATTGCCGATGGGCGGCGGTATTGGTGGTGGTTCTTCCAATGCAGCAACGGCATTGGTTGCGCTGAATTTTCTTTGGCAACTTGGTCTTTCTGATGATGAATTAGCCGACATTGGCTTAAAACTGGGCGCGGATGTGCCCGTTTTTGTGCGCGGCCATGCGGCATTTGCTGAAGGCGTTGGCGAAAAACTGACGCCAGCACAACCTGAAGAGAAGTGGTATTTGGTGGTGAGACCCGATGTGCACATCGCCACCGTCGATATTTTCACGCATCCACAATTGACGAGAAATACGCCAAAGCGTTCTCTGGAAACGCTTCTTGACAGCGAATACGGAAACGATTGCGAAAAAATTGTCCGAATGATCCACCCAAAGGTTGATAAGCAACTTTCATGGCTGCTACAATACGCGCCGTCAAGATTGACGGGGACCGGATCTTGCGTTTTCGCTGAATTTAACAGCAGATCTGAAGCGGAATCAATCCTTGCCCAACTCTCTGACAATGTCTCGGCATTTGTCGCTCAAGGGCGCAATATTTCGCCGCTAAAAGAGACGTTGGCTGATCATCTTTCAGCCCAAAACCGACCTATTTAAAAACTGGACGCAACCCTGAGGTTTCCACCGTGCCTGATATGAAGCTATTTGCTGGTAACGCAACACCTGAACTAGCCCAACGTATTGCTGATCGTCTCTACATCTCTCTTGGTGATGCCACTGTTTCTCGTTTCTCTGACGGTGAAGTAGCGGTACAAATCAACGAAAATGTACGTGGTAGTGACGTTTTCATTATTCAATCAACCTGTGCGCCGACCAACGACAACCTAATGGAGCTGGTCGTAATGATTGATGCAATGCGCCGCGCTTCAGCGGGCCGTATTACAGCAGTTATTCCTTACTTTGGTTACGCTCGTCAAGACCGCCGCGTGCGTTCAGCGCGTGTGCCAATCACTGCAAAAGTAGTCGCAGACTTCCTTTCAAACGTAGGTGTTGACCGCGTTTTGACGATTGACCTACACGCAGAGCAAATTCAAGGCTTCTTCGATGTGCCAGTAGACAACATCTTCGGTACGCCAGTGCTTCTTGAAGATATGCACGCGCGTGGCCTAGAAGATCCTGTTGTCGTATCTCCAGACCTTGGTGGTGTTGTTCGTGCTCGTGCAACGGCAAAAGCGCTCGGTGATATCGACATCGCTATCGTCGATAAGCGTCGTCCACGTGCCAACGTTTCTGAAGTGATGAACCTTATCGGTGATGTTGAAGGTCGTGACTGTGTGATCGTGGATGACATGATCGACACTGGCGGCACGCTATGTAAAGCAGCTGAAGCGCTAAAAGAGCGTGGTGCAAAACGTGTATTTGCTTACGCAACTCACGCCGTGTTCTCAGGCAACGCAGCGAAAAACATTAAAAACTCTGTGCTTGACCAAGTGATCGTCACTGACTCAATCACGTTGAGCAAAGAGATGGCCGCAACCGGTAAAGTGACTCAACTGACTCTATCTGGCATGTTGGCTGAAGCGATTCGTCGTATCAGCAACGAAGAGTCTATCTCTGCGATGTTTAACTAATCACCCTTTTCGATTAGTCCATTTTTAGAACACCCCTTGATTGGGGTGTTTTTATTTGCGATGGGCTTAGCCTCGCCCATCGTTACTTTTCTGTGCTATCATACCGCGCTTTTGAAGATTCCAAAGAGATCCTAACCTTGAGTCAACAGATCAAACTTCTTGTCGGCCTTGCTAATCCTGGGCCTGAATATGCCAAAACTCGCCACAATGCGGGCGCTTGGGTAGTAGAAGAACTGGCACGCGTTCACAACATTACGCTAAAGAATGAAGCAAAGTTCTATGGCTTAACAGGACGTATTGTGATGAATGGTCAGGAACTGCGTTTACTGATTCCTACTACTTTTATGAACCTTTCTGGCAAAGCCATTGCCGCATTGGCAAAGTTTTATCAGATTCAACCAGAAGAGATCATGGTCGCGCATGACGAGCTGGATCTTCCTCCTGGTATCGCAAAGTTCAAAAAAGGTGGTGGCCATGGTGGCCACAATGGTTTGCGAGATACCATTAGTAAACTGGGCAACAATAAAGAATTCTACCGTCTACGGATCGGCATTGGCCATCCTGGACACAAAGATAAAGTAGCGGGTTTTGTACTGGGTAAAGCACCTGCCAGTGAACAATCCTTACTCGACGCTACCGTCGACGAATCTGTTCGCTGCTTGGATATTTTGATCAAAGATGGTCTATCCAAAGCACAAAACCGCCTCCACACGTTCAAAGCTGAATAAGGTTACAATCATGGGTTTTAAATGTGGCATCGTTGGCTTGCCAAACGTTGGTAAATCAACTCTGTTTAACGCACTGACTAAAGCGGGTATTGAAGCCGCTAACTTCCCGTTCTGTACAATCGAACCAAACACTGGCGTGGTACCAGTGCCAGATTTGCGTTTAGACGAATTGGCAAAAATCGTAAACCCACAACGTATTCTGCCAACAACGATGGAATTCGTTGACATTGCAGGTCTAGTAGCTGGCGCATCTCGCGGCGAAGGTCTGGGCAACAAATTCCTAGCCAACATCCGTGAAACGGACGCAATTGGTCACGTAGTTCGTTGTTTTGAAAACGAAAATATTGTTCACGTTGCAGGCAAAGTCTCTCCAATCGAAGATATTGAAGTGATCAATCTTGAACTTGCCATGGCTGACCTTGATTCTTGCGAGCGCGCCATTCAGCGCCAAGCGAAGAAAGCAAAAGGCGGCGATAAAGACGCCAAATTCGAACTGACTGTTCTAGAAAAGCTGCTTCCTGTCCTCACTGAAGGTGGCTCTGCACGTACTGTAGAACTGTCTAAAGAAGAACTTGCCGCCGTTGGTTACCTAAACTTCCTAACACTGAAGCCAACTATGTACATCGCTAACGTGAATGAAGATGGCTTCGAAAACAACCCATACCTAGACGCCGTTCGCGAGTTTGCAGCGAAAGAGAACAACGTGGTTGTTCCAGTTTGTGCCGCGATCGAATCAGAGATGGCTGAGCTCGAAGACGACGAGCGTGCAGAATTCCTAGCGGATATGGGCATTGAAGAGCCGGGTCTAAACCGCGTCATCCGTGCAGGTTACGAATTGCTGAGCCTACACACTTACTTTACTGCGGGTGTGAAAGAAGTTCGTGCATGGACTATCCCTATCGGTGCGACTGCACCAAAGGCTGCAGGTAAGATCCACACCGATTTTGAGAAAGGCTTCATCCGTGCAGAAGTTATTGCCTACGATGATTTCATTCAATTTAAAGGTGAAAACGGAGCAAAAGACGCAGGTAAGTGGCGTCTAGAAGGCAAAGAGTACATCGTTAAAGATGGCGATGTGGTTCATTTCCGTTTCAACGTTTAATTATTTGTTTAAACTTTAAACAACTCAATCGAATACAAAGCCAGCCAGATCGCTGGCTTTTTTTATTGGCTGAGAAAAAAGTTCACATTAAGTTATTCAAACCAAGTCAATTTGTTAGCACTTTTCGATCACAAACACGCCTCTTTGTTTAAAAAGAAAGCGAACGATTTATTTGTCCCGATTTATTTAAAAAAACTGTTGACGGTTGTGACGCAACTCCTCATAATGCGCCCCGTTCCCAACGAGACAGCGATGAAACGAAAGGAACGGAAAACATGGTTTTGGCTACGTAGCTCAGCTGGTTAGAGCACATCACTCATAATGATGGGGTCACAGGTTCGAATCCCGTCGTAGCCACCATCCCTAAGAACTTTTTTAAAGAGTTATTAGGAATAGTTGCGGAAGTGGCGAAATTGGTAGACGCACCAGATTTAGGTTCTGGCGCCGCAAGGTGTGAGAGTTCGAGTCTCTCCTTCCGCACCATGTTTTCAGTAGGTCTATCGCCAAGCGGTAAGGCAGCGGCTTTTGATGCCGCCATTCCCTGGTTCGAATCCAGGTAGACCTGCCAACTATTTAAGTGAAAACCTTTCATAAAGGGGTTGTCACTGAGAGAGAGAATAGTTATATTGTCTCGCTCCAAAAGATGGCTACGTAGCTCAGCTGGTTAGAGCACATCACTCATAATGATGGGGTCACAGGTTCGAATCCCGTCGTAGCACCATCCTAAACATTCT
>NZ_NPKW01000849.1:0-427 GCF_002265885.1 Vibrio sp. 03_296 | reverse complement strand
CGTTGGGTGCCATTAGCGGCGTTATTATTGCCAAAGGCAAAGTTCAAGCCTTTATCGCCACGCTGGTGACGATGACGCTGCTGCGTGGCGTTACCATGGTTTACACCGATGGCCGTCCTATCTCTACCGGATTCACTGATACGGCAGATGCATTCGCTTGGTTCGGTACAGGTTATGCGTTGGGTATTCCTGTTCCCGTATGGCTAATGGTCATCGTGTTGCGCGCTGGTATCTGCTTAACCACACCCGCTTTGGTCGCTATGTGTATGCACTGGGTGGGAACGAATCCGCAACACGTCTATCTGGTATCAACGTCGACAAAGTCAAAATTGGTGTTTATGCGATTTGCGGCCTGCTTGCTGCTTTGGCAGGCATCATCGTCACATCACGCCTATCTTCGGCGCAGCCAACGGCGGGGATGGGTTAC
>NZ_NPKW01000848.1:0-944 GCF_002265885.1 Vibrio sp. 03_296 | reverse complement strand
GTGATTGTAAAAGTTGACCCAACATGCCATCGGATTGCATCTTGTGTGACCTTACTTCGATCAAATCGAAGCCGCTGAAAACCATGCTCGATTGGTGCACTCGGGGCCGGTTGTTGGTTTGCACCCTATGTTTGGTCCCGATGTGCCGAGTTTAGCCAAGCAAGTGATTGTCTACTGTGATGGTCGAGGCGCTGAGCAATATCAGTGGTTACTGCAGCAGTTTAAAATTTGGGGTGCAAGCTTGTGCCAAATTGAGGCCAGCGAACATGACCACGGCATGACGTTAATTCAAGCGCTAAGGCACTTTACCTCCTTTGCGTACGGCATGCATTTGAGTCAGGAAAATCCAAGTTGATGAATACTGCTGAAACTGAGTTCGCCCATTTATCGTCTTGAGTTAGCGATGGTGGGTCGTCTGTTTGCCCAAGATCCAAATTTGTATGGTGACATTATTCTTTCGTCGCAAGAGAACATCGACATGATCAAGCGTTTCCATCGCCGCTTTGGCGAGGCGCTAGAGATGTTAGATCAGCACGATAAAACGCGTTTTGTTGACGTTTTACTCAAGTGAGTGACTGGTTTGGTGGTTACTCGCAGCAGTTTATGGCGGAAAGCCAAAATTTGCTCAAACAAGCGAATGACAACTTGCATCGCGATTAACCTTTAAGCGTATTAGCAATAGAAAGAGCAGCCTGATGCTGCTCTTTCTATTTTCGGCTTACCCATTACATTAGTTGGTTTGTAAGCTTGGGTCGAGTGTATTCTCTTCACTGGAAACCGTGTCAATACTGGTGTCACGATAGGGAGATTTGGTGAGATTGACTTGTAAGCGAACCACGTTATCAATCATCTTGACCAAAAGGACTCCATTTTACCGTTTTCTCTTTTTTCAAACAGATAGTTGAAGTCTCTTGGTTCCAATCCATGGTGTACTGTGGATTGAG
>NZ_NPKW01000847.1:0-656 GCF_002265885.1 Vibrio sp. 03_296 | reverse complement strand
TTAGCAGAGAATCAATTGGGAATTGTTTCGTACACGAGAGCATCCAGTGCTCTTCGGGGGGGAAATGTAATCGATTTTGACAGTATAGCTGCATCAAGTTCAAGTTCCTCTCTATCTCCAATTTATACGACTTCTTGGAATGTTGTGTCGACTACAGTGTCAAGTTCATTAAAAACAATAGAGATAAAAACTACGTGGACGGATCGGCTAGGTGATTCGCACTCTATTGAGCTTAAAACAATGATTTCCAAGTACAGCGAATTTGATATGTGATGAGTTGATATTGAGTGGTTAAATGGTGGCAGGTGCTTCAGTTGTTATCGTGATGTATTCAATATGGTGTCGTTTTTGTTTCAAAAAAGGGTTTTTGATTGTATTTAATTTGTTGCACATTGATTGTGTTTTTGCAAAATATGTCTCCAAATATGGAAAACTTTCGGAACCTTGTGCTTTTCTTAAACGGTATTWAWTAGAATCAAACGTTGAAAAATAGGCTGAAACAATAATTTTAAGAAGCCATTGGCACCAACATCATTGATTATGGAGTTACCATGAGTAACCAAGCTGTAAATCAAGCGCCATCGCCGAAGCCGAGCGGCATGGATCGTTTTTTGAACTTCATTGAAAGGGTAGGGAACAAGATCCCAGATCCTGCG
>NZ_NPKW01000846.1:0-326 GCF_002265885.1 Vibrio sp. 03_296 | reverse complement strand
TACTGGTGTCCAAGCGTTTTGTGCACATTCGTCAATCGCCTCACTGGCGGCGCTCAAATCAAATTGTTGCGCCTTGTAAGTGATTTAATGACACCACCAACAGCTCATCCCCCCGCAATGACCGCGCGAACTCCTTTGCCTCGCATATTTTCAAACTGGCTCACCTCAAGCATAGGTGCTTTGTGTTGCTGGGCGTCTGCCACAATTGCTTTGGCGAGTGGATGCTCTGATTGCTGTTCCGCACTCACCAGCAGTGAACGTAAATGCTGCTGATCGTGGTCAAAGGCATAGAGCGCTTGTAACTTWWGGAGCTCCTTGGGTCAAAG
>NZ_NPKW01000845.1:0-846 GCF_002265885.1 Vibrio sp. 03_296 | reverse complement strand
CGAGCAACACCACTTGTGCACTTTCGTCATCAATGAGCTCAAACGCGACGTCACCTTTCACTTGGAAAGTTGCGGTTGAACAATCTCGCCTATTTGTACATAGGTGGTGGTCAGGTCCAAAGACTCAAGAGGCGCACGATATTGCTTGCTTGGTTTCACAACCGCAGGGGCCGAACTGCCGCCACCTCCACCGCCACACCCCACCAACACATTGGCAGTCAGACAATAAAATTAACCCATATTCTATTCGCATTATTACGCCTCAACTGAATATTTACTCAACAGGGCGCGGACCTTATCACGAAGGCAAGAAAATTCAAATCAGGCAAAGAAATCGGCAGATTTTGCGCGTATTTATTACATGCAAATAGGAATGAATCACATTGCTAAAAAATGTGTTACTAAACTCAAAATAAACAATAAAAACATATAGTTATACCAATTCAGCTTTAGCTTACACTGTTATGAAAAATTAGAGAAAGCTGATATTGTGAACATTGTTCATTTAAGATTCTTATCTTTGATACAGATAGATTCAATTGGTAACACCCATTTGTGTACCAAATAATCTTATGCATCTATTCCATCACTGACCAAGCGGTAGCGCGGTGGTGTATTTGAGAGGCTCCATCGCAAACGTTGAGGTGAGTTGGATTATCCCCTTACAACATCTAATTGACCAACTTCTTATAAAAAGTATTCGAAGTTTTTCATATCTTTAACCAACACTTTCATCATGTAGTCGTACTCACCCGCCATGCGATAGAACTCCATCACTTCAGGAAAATCGTTCACTGTTGCAACGAAACGGTCATACCACGCATAAGAGTGATCACAGGTTTTAAT
>NZ_NPKW01000844.1:0-632 GCF_002265885.1 Vibrio sp. 03_296 | reverse complement strand
AGTAGTAGTATGGCTGCTCAATAGCACGATTAAACAAACGATCTGCTTTGTCATACTCGCCCTTTTTGCATAAAAACGTGCCGTAGTTGTTCAATACGTTGCCGTTTTTGGGGTTCTGACGAGCCGATTTTTGATAAATATCTTCCGCTTTGCCGTTTTCACCGACGCGCTCGTAGTAGTGGGCCATGGAAAGCTGCGCTCGGTAATAATCAGGAGCGTGTGTCAGAGCTTGTTGTAAGTTGTCATGGGCTTTGATCATCGCGCCATTTCGAGATAGCCAAGCCCAAGGCAATGCGAGATTCTGTCCATGCCAATTGGGTCCGGATCTTTTTGTGCTTGGCCTTCAGTGACKTGTGACACACCCGGTCAAAAGGGTAAGTGCTACCAATTGCGGTCAAAAGAAGAGTTTGTTTTTTCATCGTTTTCGTTCTTTTTAATGTGGCCTGAAGAGATGATAAATCCTTGGGGTCTATTGCCTATCAATCGACATCGACAATGCGAGTCACTTTGCATAAACGATTAATGGGCATAAACGACAACAGGCCGCCTCAAAGGCGACCTGTTGTAAAAAAGGTTTGTATCGTGTGGCRCTATTCGTCTTTGGTGACGCGTCTTCGCTGAAATGATCGAGG
>NZ_NPKW01000843.1:0-845 GCF_002265885.1 Vibrio sp. 03_296 | reverse complement strand
GGCCAGTAACAAAGACGTTAGCGCTTATCTTTGGTGGTGGCTAGGTAAACGCCTGCATCGTCAGACGTCGCGAGAATATCCAAATCGGTGTGTTCTGCGAGATACTCTGGCGAAAAATCGGCGTAGCGAGAATGGGGGCCAAAAAAGGAATCATCAAAGCCACGTAAATAGGGTGATAAGGCTTGTGAATACGATGATGATAGACCCCAGATAACTTCTCTTTACGTGTCTGCTTTGGCAAATTATAAAGCAATTTCAGGCCTGCTTGCGCAGCCCAACAGACATACAGAGTTGAGGTAACGTGTGATTTCGCCCATTCCATGATGGTTTTGAGGTGATCCCAATAAATCACATCTTCAAACTGCACCAAGCCTAGCGGCGCACCTGTGATGATCAATCCATCAAAGTTACGGTTTTTCACCATCTCGAATTGACGATAAAAATTGTCGAGATGTTCAGTCGGGGTGTTTTTGCTCGGGCGATCGTCAATACGCAGCAGCTCGACATTGACCTGGAGAGGGCTGTTAGAGAGCAGGCGTAAAACTGAGTTCTGTCTTCAATTTTTTCGGCATCAAATTGAGAATCAGTACCCTCAGCGGACGAATTTCTTGCTTGGCGGCACGAGTTTCACTCATGACGAAGATGTTTTCAGTTCGCAAAACATCTGCCGCTGGTAATTGATCTGGAATACGAATAGGCACAGCTTTCTCCCTAAGCTAATCTCTTTTGGACGTCTATACAACTCTAACCTACCTATTTTTTTTGTGATGTCGACAGGCAAAAGGGGGCGAAAGGAAATTTTATTGTGACAATTTTGCGAGAGAAAAATGTGCACCTACTAAGAG
>NZ_NPKW01000842.1:0-920 GCF_002265885.1 Vibrio sp. 03_296 | reverse complement strand
CATGTCCGCAATGGCAATGAACTCTTCTGTTGTGTGTACTTTTGACATGCCGGTCGACAGATTGACCGTCGTTAAACCCTTGGCATTGAAGTTATTAGCATCACTACCGCCTCCAGTGCCTTTGGTTATGGCGTCTACACCAATGTCCGCAAAAGCTTGCTTAATTTCCACGACGTGAGGATGGTCATCGCTAAGCACAAACGCGTTGTACGCGCGGCTCGATTCAATCTCCACTTTCGCACCATGTTCTTCGGCGACACGCTACAAAAGTCGTGATCATGTGCTCGATCTTGTGCATCGAGTCTTTCTGCATTGAGCGAGCGAGCTTCCGCGACAATTTTCAACTCTGGCATGACAATGTTTGTCGCCTGACCGCCGTGAACCGAACCAATATTGGCAGTCGTTTCCGAGTCAATACGCAGCAGTTTCATTTGGTTGATGGCATCGGCGGCAACCATAATGGCACTGATGCCTTCTTCTGGCGCCAACCTGCGTGAGCAGGGCGACCTTTAATCGTAGCGACGATTTTCTGTTGGCCAGGTGCCGCCGTGACAATAGAGCCAATTGGGCCACCAGTATCCAGTACAATCGCTTGCTGAGCTGTGACGTAGCTCATATCAAAATATTCGGAACCAAACAGGCCGCCTTCTTCATGCACAGTAAAGGCAAGCTCTATGGTTTTGTGCTGTTGATTTTGCTCTTTCAGCAGACGGACCGCTTCCATAATGGCAGCGATGCCCGATTTGTCATCACCACCAAGAATGGTGTCTTTCTTAGAACGATATGCCATCTTCAATCACAGGTTCAATGCCATTGCCCGGCGCCACGGTATCCATGTGACAACTTAATAAGATGGAACCTTCAAGCTCACCCTCTAAGCGTGCATAGACGTTAAAGCCATTCGAGATGTGTTCTGGCAC
>NZ_NPKW01000841.1:0-1077 GCF_002265885.1 Vibrio sp. 03_296 | reverse complement strand
GGACAAAGGCAGTAACCGTATCTATCGGTTACAAGATGGGCTAAGTCAAGTCGCGAATCAGTGGAAAAACGCCATCTCTTTAATCTGATCGTGAAAGAAAACACCCACCAAGGTGAACCCGTTTACTACCGCTGGAAAATTGTCATGAATCGCTACGAAAATTGTTGCCATCGAGAAAATCGAACAGCCTGAAACATAGCGTTATGCTCTAGGCACCACTTTTTTAATCGATAGGGTTAAATCAAATTCAGCCATCGGCTCGTCTCCGTGCAAGAGGAGCACAGCGCGGTAATTCGAACATCTTGATTCACCGCTGACCCGTTTGCATGGTTTGCGACGAGCATTKGTCGATCAAAGGACCATCATGGCAAACAAAATGCACATCCGCCTCTGGCCTTTTAAGAAATTCCGCCTTAACGCCCTTAAACGCCAAAGAAATTTTCTCTCCTTGATTTTTGGCTTTGCTCATCGCCAAAAAACCTCCTGCCACATCCGCACCTACCGCTAATGCACCGAAGTACATGCTATTGAGGTGGTTCTTTGTTCGTTTTCTTAGAGGGATTTTCACTTCCACCATTTTTTCATCAATGGCAATGATTTTAGGGCGACACAACCAGATCAGGGGAACTTTTGAAAACCCAAACATATTGAGATAAAGATTGGCTTTTTGTAGTGACGTAAGCATAGTGGCGTTTCCTTATAACTAGTCAGACCAGTTTCCTGCGCACCGCGCCAGTTGTCAAAGAATTGTTAACAAAAATCATCAAGTCGCTGAGTCCATCACGAATTTATCCCCACGATTCATCATCAATTCAGTGGAAAATGTTCATTAACTCCCTTTTCATTAAGGCTTTTATTTATTAACAGTTACTCATACTGTTTCACTTACGCTTATATTCATTTTAATTCACGCCAGCTTTACAGTTTGACACTTAAATAGATGGCTAAGAATCCCGTTAAATGGTTTATTCCTGTGGCTAATTCCGTTATCTTTACCGCTTCGTAATAAAATACAAAGCTATCACATGCCACTAAAAACAGATGAATTGAGAACCCAACCTTTGGGTCCAATGCCAA
>NZ_NPKW01000840.1:0-869 GCF_002265885.1 Vibrio sp. 03_296 | reverse complement strand
CGACACCCCGCTTCTTGCAACAGCAAAGCCAAAACGGAGGAGGTGGTGATGAGGATCGCAAACATCGCCGCAGGCCAACTAGGACGAAATCGCTTGGTGACCAGATAGACAGCCACAGTGGCTACGCTGAGCGCAAGTGTCGGCCAGTGCAAATCTGCCAATCGTTGTGGGGCTTCCCATAAACGCTCGAGTAGATAGCGCTGCTCATATTTCCAGCCTACCACCTTGGCAAACTGGACCAACGATGATGGTGAGTGCCACACCATTGAGTAGCCCCAAGAGGATCGGACGCGAAAGAAAGTCCGCCAAAATGCCCAATTTCAAACGGCTTGCCAGTACGCACCACATTCCGGTCATCGCGGTCATGGTCATCACCAGTTGCCAGTGTTTGGTCGCGTCACCGGCGGCAAGCGGGGTTACCGCGCAGCACACGCACAGGTTGCGGCGTCAGGCCCGACGATCAATTGTCTTGATGTACCCATTAAGGCGTAAACCAACATTGGCAATACACACGAATAGAGACCGACAATCGCAGATACCCCCGTTAATTGGGCGTAGGCAATAGCAACAGGCAGCGCGACGGCCACCACGAAAAAGGCGGCGCGAACGTCATCGGCGACGCCATCTCTTTTTGATTAGTGTTTTAGTTGGACGAGTCCAGGGAACCACTGCGATAGGATTATTTTGGCCAACAGATCTACCCATAAATGCGGTTAAGTTACTGTAAAGTATACAGCGTTATTTTGTAACATTCGTGAGTTATTTATCGATAACGGAGAGTAAATTCTCTTCCAATGGGAATTTTCGCTGATATCTTGGCAGCATTGACTCATTTCCTAACAAGCCTCCTTGGTGAATATACAGCAGCG
>NZ_NPKW01000084.1:0-33947 GCF_002265885.1 Vibrio sp. 03_296 | reverse complement strand
TCGGCACAGACATTCATTCGCCGTGCGACTTCTGCAATAGACTCATTGCGGAAAAACGCCATTCCAACAATAAGCCAAAGAACCATATCACTAGGTAAACGACGTCGACGAATTGTCGCTTTATCGGAAAGTGTTGCCGCTTTAGCAACCCACTCATCAGGAATATGCTCGGAGAAGGTGGTTAGCTGAGCGACATCAACAGGACTCTCTTCAAGAAAGTCAGCAAAATAGTTTTGGATAGACATAAAAAATCGGAAACCTATAAACAGGTTTCCGATTGTCTCTCATCAGAAGGATCGGTCAACCGATCCTTATCTGATCTACATTGCCACAAACCTGGGCCTTTTTGCTTCCTTTTTCACCAAAACCTTGTTTGCATTCACCAATTTTGCACTTTAATTAAATAATTTCTAATCATCAGCTCCTTTGTTTACTTTTTTTATCGAAGAGTGTTGCTTTTTTTGTTCAGACTGGCAAATTGAAGCCATACCGTTTAGAAATGATTTAATTAAAAAGGATGTTGTATGTGTTCAGTATTTGGCATTTTAGACATTAAAAGCGACGCAGCGGCGCTTCGCCCTATCGCTTTAGAGATGTCGAAAAAACTTCGTCACCGTGGCCCAGACTGGTCAGGGATCTACGCATCAGACCGAGCAATTCTTGCTCATGAGCGTCTTGCGATCGTAGGTCTTAACAGCGGCGCGCAGCCTCTTTACAGCCCAGATAAAAAACTCATCCTTGCAGTAAACGGTGAAATCTACAACCACAAAGAAATTCGTGCTCGTTACGAAGGAAAATATGATTTCCAAACAGATTCTGACTGTGAAGTGATTCTCGCTCTCTACCAAGAAATGGGAGCCGATCTCCTAGAAGAATTAAACGGCATCTTCGCTTTTGTTCTTTACGATGAAGAGAAAGATCAGTACCTAATTGGACGTGACCACATCGGTATCATCCCGCTTTACCAAGGTTATGATGAGCACGGCAACTACTATGTCGCGTCCGAAATGAAAGCGTTGGTTCCAGTTTGCAAAACCATCAGTGAGTTTCCTCCAGGTAGCTACTACAGTTCAACCGATGCGGGCCCTCAACGTTACTACATTCGCGATTGGAATGAATACGCAGCGGTGCAAGGCAACAGCAGCAGCAAGGAAGAACTAACCGCAGCGCTTGAAGCGGCAGTGAAACGTCAGTTGATGACAGATGTGCCTTACGGTGTGTTACTGTCAGGTGGACTTGATTCTTCTATTACCTCTGCGGTTGCTAAACGTTATGCCGCAATGCGAATTGAAGACGACGAACAGACTGAAGCCTGGTGGCCACAACTTCACTCATTTGCTATTGGCCTTGACGGTGCTCCAGATCTCAAAGCAGCCCGTGAAGTGGCGGCGAAAATTGGCACTGTACACCATGAAATGACGTACACCATTCAAGAAGGATTGGACGCAATTCGTGATGTGATTTACCACATCGAAACATACGATGTCACGACCATCCGCGCGTCAACACCAATGTATTTGATGGGACGTAAGATCAAAGCCATGGGCATCAAGATGGTACTTTCTGGTGAAGGAGCTGACGAGATTTTTGGTGGCTACCTCTACTTCCACAAAGCACCGAACGCACAAGAGTTCCACGAAGAGACAGTACGTAAACTGCTTGCGCTCAACATGTTTGACTGTGCTCGCGCAAACAAATCGCTGGCGGCTTGGGGTGTTGAAGGTCGAGTGCCATTCTTGGATAAAGAGTTTATCGATGTTGCAATGCGCTTGAACCCTGCGGATAAAATGTGTGGCAACGGCAAAATGGAGAAACACATTCTTCGTGAGTGCTTTGAGCACTACCTACCAGATTCCATTGCTTGGCGTCAAAAAGAGCAGTTCTCTGATGGCGTGGGCTATGGCTGGATCGACACACTCAAAGCCGTTGCAGAAGAGAAAGTAACCGATCAACAGATGGAAGCCGCAAAATTCCGCTTCCCATACAACACGCCAACAACAAAAGAAGGCTACGTATACCGCGAAATTTTTGAAGAGTTGTTCCCACTGCCATCGGCGGCAGAGTGTGTCCCTGGAGGTCCATCAGTGGCTTGTTCGTCTGCTAAAGCGATTGAATGGGACGAGTCCTTTAAAAACTGTATTGACCCGTCAGGTCGAGCAGTGAAAGCAGTGCATAACGAAGCGTATTAATCCATACGTCGTTCACGATAACAACAACGAAAGAAGGCACCCACAAGGTGCCTTCTTTACTAAGGTTTGTTGACCGCTCACTTCATCCTTTCAGTTCTAGGTCGCTATTTTCAATGCTCACTGGCACGGTCTGGGAAATCATTTTAACCAGCATGATTGAACGTGTTTCGCCATCTTGTTCTTGGAAAATGGCCTCGATACCCGCGAACTGCCCGCTTTTCACTTTGATCGAATCACCCGGTTTCGGCAAATTACTCCCCTGCAACGCACTTTGATGTCCCTCTTGTTCAAGAAGCTTGAGTTCATAAATCAAATCCCCTTGGAGCTCTTTTGGCTGCGCGCCAAACTTCACAAAATCCACCACACCTCTGGTTGAACGAACAGTGGTAAACGTAGGGCCTATTTCAAAATCGAAGCGAACAAAAATGTAGGAAGGAAATAAGGGCTCACTCTTTGTTTGGCGTTTCCCACGCAAAATTTTTTCAACTTCTATGGTGGGATAGAAACACTCAACACCTTGGTTTTCTAAATGTTGCTTCGCTCGGATCTGCTCTCCGCGCTTACAATACAGCAAATACCACTTTTTCATTTATCACTAGCCATCTATTTTTTGTTTATCCTAGCATTTCGCCAGACTATAGGAAATCGCGTGAGTTGCAATCATACAAACCAATACATTTTGTTTGCTAAACGTTAATTCGCAGGACCAAAAATGGAATATTAGTTTCTAACACGTAGAAACCACCCAAGCAAAACATTGGAAAACCCTTTATAACAAAAGGTTAAATACAAACCGAACAATCTACTGCCATTTAAAAATGTTTGAGTATTTAAACAACGAGGAGTATACGTATTCGCCTATAAAAAATTTCATAACTAGAATTAGTCAAACTTATGCCAAACCAACATCAATATTTTGGTCATCCTCGTGGCCTTTTCCTTTTGTTCGGTACTGAACTTTGGGAACGTTTTTCCTATTACGCAATGCGTGCAATTTTAGTTTTATACCTCACCGACACCACCATCAATGGCGGTTTGGGCTGGTCTAC
This sequence comes from Vibrio sp. 03_296, assembly GCF_002265885.1. Taxonomy (NCBI): domain Bacteria; kingdom Pseudomonadati; phylum Pseudomonadota; class Gammaproteobacteria; order Vibrionales; family Vibrionaceae; genus Vibrio; species Vibrio sp. 03_296. The sequence continues at coordinate 30,709 of NZ_NPKW01000084.1, read as the reverse complement.
CAAAGATGCCCTCGACCTCTATGGCACCTACACAGGTTTGGTGTACATTACCCCCCTTATTGGTGGCTACCTTGCTGACAACTACTTAGGTCAGCGTCGTTCGATCCTGATTGGTGGCGCGCTAATGGCCATTGGTCAATTCACCCTAGCGCTTCCTGCTGATGCACTTGGTTTAGGTTCACTTCACACCTTCTATCTAGGCCTTGCTTTATTGATTGCGGGTAACGGTCTGTTTAAACCAAATATCTCAACCATGGTGGGAGATTTATACCAAGAAGGTGATAACCGCCGAGATGGTGCGTTCACGATTTTCTACATGGGTATCAACCTCGGTGCGTTGATCGCCGGTGTCGTGTCAGGTTCAGTGACCACGGAATTCGGCTGGAAAGCGGGGTTTGTTGCTGCCGGTATCGGCATGCTTATTAGCTTAGTGATGCAAATGGCCCTCGCACAATCATGGCTAGGAGATATTGGCCGTGAGCCAGCAGCAAAGCGCGATCTCGCTATTAAGAAGTCAGCCCAAAAAGAAGCCTTAACCAAAGAAGAAGTGGATCGCATCAAAGTGATCCTCGTGATGAGCTTGTTCACTATCGTATTCTGGGCTGGTTTCGAACAAGCGGGCGGCCTAATGAATATCTACACCCAACAGTATACTGACCGCATGATCGGCAGCTTTGAGATTCCTGCTGCATGGTTTCAATCATTGAACCCATTTTTCATCATCACGCTCGCGCCAGTACTTGCTGTATTGTGGGTAAAACTGGGTAAACGCGAGCCGAATTCACCCGTTAAATTTGCTTTAGCGATGTTTTTCCTTGCGCTGGGTTTCTTATGTATGGTCGGTGCCGTTGTTGAACAAAGCGGTGATACATCGGTAAAAACATCCATGCTATGGCTTGTTGGCGCATTTTTCTTCCATACTCTGGGGGAATTATGTCTATCGCCCATTGGCTTATCTCTTGTCACCAAATTGGCGCCTTTGCGTCTCGCATCTTTGATGATGGGCGCTTGGTTCGGCTGTAATGCGATCGCGAACTACGTGGCGGGTTATGTGGGCTCTCACGTTGGCGAGCTAGGTGCTATGGCAATCTTTAGCGGTATCGCTGTCACTGCTACTGTATCGGGTGTGATTCTACTTCTGTTCTCAAACCAACTTGTACGTTGGATGCATGGGGCTGAAAGTGGAAGTTCAACCGCAGAACAAATTGAAGAACAACAAGCCTTAGTTTCTTAATTTGTGTCTAAAGTGCAAAAGCATAAAAGCGCGCCAACGATTGGCGCGCTTTTTTATGTTGAATGAACTAAGTTTACACTTTGAACTGTTTCAGTAGCTGGTTTACTTGTTCACCCAATCGCTTCATCGCCTGAGCGGATTCTGTGGTTTCAGACGATTGCACCAGTGTTTTCTCTGAGATGTCGGACATATTGTTCACATTGACACTGACCTCGTCCGACGCGATTGCCTGCTGATTCGCCGCTGTAGATATTTGCCCAATGGAATCGTTGATCTGGGTGATATAGCCTGTGATTGAGGTCAACGCTGCTTCTGCCGAGTGCACCTGCTCTGCGGTTTGCTCAGCACTTTGACGGCTCTGGTGCATTGCCTTGTTAGCCAATTCGGCTCGCTGCTGCAAACTACCGATGATGGCCTGAATCTCTTCAGTCGACTCTTGGGTACGCGATGCCAAAGAACGGACTTCATCAGCCACCACCGCAAATCCTCGCCCCTGCTCCCCTGCCCTTGCCGCTTCAATCGCCGCATTCAGCGCGAGCAAGTTGGTTTGCTCTGCGATACTGCGAATAACATCCAGCACCGTACCAATTTGTTCACTGTCGGCTCGAAGTTGTTCAACCGTATCGCCAGCACTGGCAATTTGCTCGTTGAGTTTTTGCATTGACTGCGTTGCTTCCATCACCACTTTTGAACCTTGCGTCGCAGAATCAGCCGTCGATTGTGAAAGATCCGCTGCCTGCTGAGCACTCGCGCTAACTTCTTGCGCACTCGCCGACATTTCCGTCATCGCCGACGCCGCAACCTGCGCCTGAGATTGTTGCTCTCGCACTTCACTTTGTGTGTCTCGTGCTTTTAATGCCAAAATCTCAGCCGCTTGCAGCATCTGGGCAGCCGCTTCGCTCATTTGACGAATGGTGTGCTGAAGTTTGCCTGCGAAGGTGTTGTAATGACCAGCTAATACATCGAGTTCATCATTACCACTAGTGGGCACGCGTATAGTGAGGTCTCCTTCTCCTTGAGCAATATCTTGAAGCACATTGGTCGTTCTTTGCACTTTAACTATTAACGATCGCGTGATGACAAAGGAGAACAACAAACCAATGACAACAGCAATCGCCGCGATACCATAAAGAAAGGTGATAGACTGTTCTGCGTTCTCATTGGCCTGCTCTGCCGCCTGCTCCATTGAGCTAGCTATCGACTCACGAAGCGATGCGATTCGTTGTGCGACTTGCGGGCCGATCGTATCCAGCGTTTTTATCCCTTCGTTACGGGCAAAATCAAACTGGTGACGGAATTGGCCGCTTTTTCATACTTTGTAAACAGCGATTCTGCTTCGTTGGTCAATTGGCGACGTTGCGCATTTTCTAACGTTGCAAGTAAGCTGGTAATCTCACTGTATACCGCTTTAAATTCCTGATTGAAGCGATCAACTTGTGCCTGCTGGTTTTCAACCAAAAACTTGGCGACATAAAGTCGCGCGAGCAAGAGCGATCTGAGTGCTCGTCCTGCGTGGTAGGCTGCAACCACATCACCATCGGTTTTCGCACTTTCCATGACACTGGTGAGTCTCTTCTCTATTTGCGGACCGTCGACATTGAGCACACCATTAACCAGCTCATTTCGCATATTCATATTGTTTACCACCACTTGTGTAAACGTGGTGAGATACTGTGCCTTTAAGCCATCAATCTCTTTAAGGATCTGTACGCGTTGTGGATTTTGTATTTCGTTGTAGGCGCGATCCATAAACTGCGTCCAGCGAGACGCATTGTCTTGGAAACGAGATACAAACTGTTGTTCCCCAGTTTTAATAAAGTTTTTGACCGTTAATCTTAAGCCATAAACACTATCAGTCATTTCTGCTGCCAACTCGGTGTCTGGCGCAAGATCGAAGGCGATCCTGTTCATATCTTTCGTCAGTGAATTCAGCAAGTTGGCACTGACTAGTACTATCACCAATAAAATAAGAATCAGAATCAGTGGTGAAAAATAGAGCTTCTTGCTAATTGAAATGTTATCGAGTCCCATTGTTGACTCCCTTTTGGTTATTAACCGCAAATGGCACTCTTAAAAATTAGCAGAGAAGTGAAAAAAGTCACAAAAGCCAGCAAAGGTAATAACAATAAAGTCAGAAGCTTTATGCTATTTGACTTAGAGGAACACCGATAATCGGCATAAAAAACGCCGTGAGAGAAACGGCGTTGAGGATAGGAGTCTTGCAATGAGAACGCATTACCGCTCTGTAACGAGCCTTGCCATCATTTCAATGTGATTTGGGGTGTCGTTTAAGCAAGGAATAAAACGATACTGCTCACCGCCTGCATGCAGAAAGCTTTCTTGGCCTTGCTCTGAGATTTCTTCTAACGTCTCTAAACAATCAACCGAAAACGCAGGGGTTATCACATCAAGAGACTTTATGCCCTTCGCGGGCAACGATTCCAACGTTTTATCCGTATAGGGTTGCAGCCACTCTTCTCGACCAAAGCGAGATTGATAGGTGGTGCCAATTTGGGATTTGTCCAACCCTAATTCGAGACGCAGTAACTCTGTTGTCATTTCGCAATGCAGAGGATAGACATCGCCATTATCGGCGTAGCGTTGTGGAATACCGTGATAGGAGCAAAGAAGGTAATCCCCTTTACCTTGTGCTTGCCAAGATTGACGTACTGATTCAGCCAGTGCTTTGATATACAAAGGGTGATCATGATAGTCACGAACAAACTGAATACTGGGCACGACGGCAACCTTACGCAGCGCATGCGCAAGTGCATCGTACGCAGCTCCCGTTGTGGTGCCTGAATACTGCGGATAAAGGGGTAAGACGCAAATCTCATCCACACCTTGAGCTTGAAGCTTGCTCACCCCATCCAGTACGCTGGGTGTGCCATAAGTCATACCAATTTCCACAGGACAATTGAGCTTTGCTTGCAACGCAACTTGCTGTCGCTTGCTGTACACCATTAACGGTGAGCCTTCTTCCATCCAAACGGTTTGATAAAGCTTGGCAACCTTAGACGAACGAATGGGTAAAATGATGCCATGTAAAATAGGGCACCAAAGCCAACGCGTCATGTCCACTACACGCTGATCGTGCAAAAACTGGCTTAAAAATCGTTTTACGGCTGGGGCCGTTGCTTCTTCGGGAGTTCCGAGATTGACTAAAAGCACTCCGCGTTTTTTTGTGTTGTTCATACTTTCTCTACGATAGTGGCTGAAGGTGGTTTTACGAAAAGGTGGCGACATCGATCAATTCTACAACGTCCATTGAGTCATTATGAATCACGGCAAAACTAAACCGCTGATGACTATAATAAAAAAGCGACCTTAAGGTCGCTTTACTATAACAAAATTCTGAAAACGGTTGATAATAGGTATTGCCTATTATGCTAATGCCTTCTCGATATCAGCACTCACTTCTGCAACTTGCTTAGTACCATCAAATTTTAGGTACTTCGTGTTGCCTTCTGCCGCTTCTTTACCGTAGTACTCGATAAGTGGTGCCGTTTGTGAGTGATAAACACCTAAACGAGCGCGCACGGTTTCTTCTTTGTCGTCATCACGAACAACAAGATCTTCACCTGTTACGTCGTCTTTACCTTCCACTTTAGGTGGGTTGTACACAACGTGGTAAGTACGACCAGAAGGCAGGTGCGCACGACGACCAGCCATACGCTCAACGATCACATCGTCAGCAACGTCAAACTCGATAACGTAATCGACATCAACGCCCATTCCTTTTAGGCCGTCAGCTTGTGGAATCGTACGTGGGAAACCGTCTAGTAGGAAACCTTTCGCACAATCTTCTTGAGCGATACGCTCTTTGATTAGACCAAGAATGATTTCATCAGAAACTAGCTGACCAGCGTCGATAACAGCTTTTGCTTGTTTACCAAGCTCAGTACCTGCTTTGATAGCAGCACGTAGCATGTCACCAGTAGAGATTTGTGGAATACCATACTTCTCCATGATGAATTGAGCCTGTGTGCCTTTACCTGCACCTGGAGCACCTAGAAGAATGATGCGCATGTTGAATCCTCTTTCGATTATGATGATTTATACCGAAGCTCACTGCCAACTAGGCTATGCCCCACGGTAAGTTTCGGTATAAGTGTTCTTCAAATTGACAATAAAATAGGCGTGCACATTACACGCCTGTGGATTTCGTTTCAAGTTGGCATTCTACCACATAATTTCTCGTTCTAGAGTCAGTTAAGACTAAAGAATGTTCAAGCTCTCACAAATCGCTTTGGAAACCATCATTTTTTTGCATGTTGAATGCCGATACATACAAAAAGCCCGCAAATGCGAGCTTTTTGGTGATTTTGGCCTTATTAGCCCTTAGTCAAAAGCGAGTTAATGGCCGTTAAGAACTGGCTAGGATCTTCCATTGAGCCACGTTCCGCCAACATCGCTTGGCCGAGTAATACCTCAACCCAGCGGCCAAACGCTTCTTCATCCGCTTCATCCGCCATTTGCTTAACCAGCGTATGATTTGGGTTAATCTCAAAAATGTACTTCACTTCAGGAACAGCCTGACCTGCAGCAGCCAGTAACTTAGCCATCTGCGTGCCCATTTCGAAATCGTCGGTCACCACCACCGCAGGGGTATTCGCTAGCTTAAAGGTGGTACGCACCTCTTTCACGCGATCACCCAAGTAGCTCTTGGTGCGCTCAACTACTGACTGGAACTCTTGCTCCGTTTCTTTCTGCTTCTCTTTCTCTTGCTCATCTTCAAATTGGCTAAGATCAAGGCCTGCTTTCGTGATTGACTGGAACTGTTTACCATCAAACTCTGTTAGGTAGTTCATCAACCATTCGTCAATACGGTCAAACATTAAGATAACTTCAAGACCTTTGGCTTTAAACTGCTCCAAGTGAGGGCTATTTTTCGCTGCCGCATAGCTGTCTGCTGTGAGGTAGTAGATCTTATCTTGGCCTTCTTTCATACGCTCAACATAAGACTCAAGAGAAACGGTCTGCTCTGCAGAGTCCACTTCTGTTGAGGCAAAGCGTAACAACGCCGCCACTTTCTCGCGGTTCGCGTAATCTTCAGCGGGGCCTTCTTTCATCACCAAGCCAAATTCTTTCCAGAAGGTTTGGTATTTTTCTGCGTCATTTTTCGCTAAGCGCTCAAGCATGGTTAAGACACGTTTGGCACACGCACTGCGTAGCGATTGAGTCACCTTGTTGTCTTGCAAGATCTCGCGAGAGACGTTGAGCGGCAGATCGTTGGAATCAATCAAACCACGCACAAAACGCAGGTAAGATGGCATGAATTGCTCAGCATCATCCATGATGAAAACACGTTGAACATAGAGTTTAAGACCAGATTTATGGTCACGGTTCATCATATCCCAAGGCGCTTTCGATGGAATATAAAGGAGGCTGGTATAGTCGTTTTTGCCTTCTACTCGGTTGTGGCTCCAAAGTAATGGGTCAGCAAAATCGTGAGAGACATGCTTGTAAAACTCCTGATACTCTTCGTCTGAGATATCGGATTTATTACGCGTCCAAAGTGCTTGAGCTTTATTGATTTGCTCCCACTTCACCTCTTCTGTTTCTTTGCCTTCTTCATCGCGAACACGGGTTTGAATAGAAACAGGAATGCCAATGTGATCGGAATACTTACCAATCACATCACGTAAACGCCACTCGTTAAGGAACTCTTTGCCGTCTTCACGCATGTGCAGAATAATATCAGTACCACGTGATTCTTTGGTAATGTCTTCAACGGTGTAGTCACCTTCACCTGCAGAATGCCAAAGTACCGCTTGGTCTGCGCTAAGACCCGCCGCTCGAGTTCGTACCGTCACTGCATCAGCCACAATGAAGGCTGAATAGAAACCGACACCAAACTGACCAATCAGCTGAGAATCTTTTGATTGCTCTTGAGATAGTTTAGAGAAAAACTCCGCCGTACCAGATTTGGCAATGGTGCCCAAATGCGAAATAACTTCTTCGCGGCTCATACCAATACCGTTATCGGAAATCGTCAGCGTGTTATGTTCTTCGTTAAAAGAAAGCTTCACGCCCAATTCTGCATCATTTTCATAAAGAGCAGGATTGGACAACGCTTGAAAACGCAGTTTATCGGCTGCGTCGGAGGCGTTGGAGATCAACTCGCGTAGGAAGATTTCTTTATTGGAATACAGTGAGTGGATCATCAGATGGAGAAGTTGTTTTACCTCTGACTGAAAGCCACGAGTTTCTTTGTTATTTGCTACTGTCTCGTTCATTTTCACTCCAAAGTTCTCTAATTGGGTGGGAAATCAATCGCTTGTTACGTAACATATGGCTGACAAATGTAAATTCAAGGTCAATTGTGGTAAAAACGCTGTTTTTTTAGATAAATTTAATTATCCTATTGAGCTAAATACATCTAAAGAAGCATAAGAGATGTTGGTCTAAGCGCTTATTGCGCAAATAAGCACCAAAAAACGCTGAATCATCGATATAAAGAAGAACCTCATGAGTAATATCGGCACTAAGTTTGTAATCGCGCAGCGATTTGTTTTCGATCCTAACAGCAACACATTACTTGATCAGGCTGTCAACAATGAAGTGACTCGATTAGGTAGCAATGAAAGTCGAATTTTACTTCTGTTATCAGAAAAACCTAACGAGGTGTTAACTCGTAACGAGTTGCATGAGTTTGTTTGGCGCGAACAAGGTTTCGAAGTCGATGATTCCAGCCTAACTCAAGCGATTTCTACCTTACGCAAAATGCTCAAAGACTCTACAAAGTCCCCTGAGTTTGTGAAAACGGTTCCAAAACGTGGTTATCAGTTGATCTGTTCGGTTGAGCGCATTAACCCGCTCCTGTCAGATTCAGCCAACAACGTGAATGACGCAGCTTCTGAAGCATTAGATCAAGAAGAATTAGAAAACGAAATCAGTACTGACGCGGTTCAAACATCCTCGTCAGAAATTGGTAGAGATGTCGCGCATAATGCTGGCACGTCAACAAAGATGGCCGCGTCGCAAAAAAATTGGCTAATTAAAGGGCTATTCTTGTTAGCCGCACTGCTGCCACTCTGCGTTGTCTTACTCACCAATCCGTCGGAGTCTAAGTTCCGTTTACTGGAAAATGTCAATGGTGTGGAAGTGCTCACTCCACTGAATCATCCACCATTACAAGCTTGGATGCCTTCTATTAGACAGTGTGTTAATAAGTATGCAGAAACGCATACTGGCGATTCTTCTCCAGTAAAAGTGATCGCGACAGGTGGCCAGGGTAATCAGTTAATCCTCAATTACATCCACACACTTCCACATTCAAACGAGAACGTGACGCTGAGAATTTTCTCAGAGCAAAACGATCTTGGCTCTATCTGTAAATAAAAGAGGTGCACAATGAAACTTCGAATTGCTTCTGTTGTTTTGGCTGCATCGGCTGTGTTTAGTGGGTGGCTTTATTGGGGTAGCGACCTCAAAGTTGAGCAGGTTTTGACTTCCAAAGAGTGGCAGTCCTACATGGTGACTGTCATCACGGATGATCTGCAAAATGAAGGTTCCGTCGGACCCCTGCGCAGAGTTACCTTAACGTCGAACGTTAAGTATCTACCCAATAGCAATTACGTGCGCGTTTCGGCGTTGAAGCTTTACTCAAATGAGTCCTCTCAAGAGGTGGTGATCAACATTTCTGAATCAGGCACTTGGGACGTCAGCGACAATTATCTGCTGGTGACGGCAAAAGAGTTTAAAGACATCTCTTCTTCCCAATCAAAAGATTTCAGTGATGCTCAACTCAAACTCATCACGAAAGTGTTCAAAATGGATGCACAACAAAGCCGTCGCATCGATATCGTTAATGACCAAACATTATTGCTGACCAGCCTGAACCACGGCTCATCAGTACTGTTTTCTAACTGATGAGCGTTTAGTCATCAAATAAGGGAGCGGGATGCTCCCTTTGGCGTATATATGGATTGGATTTCAACACTGTTTCTCTTCTTCGGCTCTCTGATTGCCAACACACTCGCCTCTCTTGCTGGCGGAGGTGCAGGGTTGCTGCAATTTCCCCTGCTCATTTTTCTTGGCTTGCCTTTTGGTGTGGCACTGGCAACTCACAAACTGGCCAGTGTGGCTCTCGGTCTTGGTGCCGCATATACGCATTTAAAATCGGGGAAAATCAAACTTACCACCGCTTTCTATCTGATTCTGACTGGCAGTATTGGCGTGATTATTGGGGCAAATATCGTTTTGCTGATCCCAAGTAACATCGCGGAATTTATGCTCGGGATAATGATATTACTGCTTGGCGTTTACTCACGATTCAAAAAACAACTCGGCCAAGAAGAAAAACCTCGAAACAGGGATCTTTCTGGCTGGTTGCTGGGTGGTGTAGGGCTACTATTGATCGGCATCATTAACGGTTCTCTCACTGCGGGCTCAGGATTATTAGTGACCTTGTTTTTGGTCCGTTGGTTTGGTTACGATTACAAGCAAGCCGTTGCTCTTACGCTAATATGCGTCGGTTTCTTTTGGAACGGTATTGGTGGTATTGCAGTAGTGCAAGCTGGCGCACCTGTTCATTGGCCTTGGCTACCCATTCTTCTCGCAAGCTCTTTTTTGGGTGGCGCACTTGGCGCATGGATGACGAATCGCTACAGTAATCGAACGGTAAAAATGGCCTTTGAATTGCTGACTTTTGCCGTTGGGCTTAAATTGTTATTTTAAGGATTGACGATGCTCAAAGCGAAAATTGAGATCTATTACTGCCGCCAGTGTAACTGGATGCTTCGCTCGACTTGGTTGAGCCAAGAGTTATTGCATACGTTCAGTGAGGAGATTGCCTCTATTACCCTCTATCCCGATACTGGTGGGCGTTTTGAGATCCACTGCAACGATGAGCTGATTTGGGAGAGAAAGCGAGATGGTGGTTTTCCTGAAGCAAAAGAGCTCAAACAAAGAGTCCGCGATATCATCGCCCCCGAAAGGGATCTTGGTCACGTTGACAAAAAATAAGGCAGTGGTGACTGCCTTATTTGACGTGCTAAATTTTAGCCACCAATTTGGCAGGAGTGTAACAGCTCACCTTGTAATGAAATAACGGACAAGGCGCCATTTTCAAAGAGGCCATAGCTAGCCGGTTGATTTTCCCGAGGAAAAGTCACAGAGCCCGGATTAAAAACGACGATCTCCCCTTGCTGCTCCGCTAGCGCCACATGGCTATGCCCATGCGCCAAAATATCCCCGGCTTTCAACGCAGGTTGTTGTTTGGCATTGTACAGATGACCATGAGTGAGAAAGAGTCGAGCGCCTGATTCAAGCAATACCCAACTGTAATCCATCATCATTGGAAAAGAGAGCAACATCTGATCCACTTCACTATCGCAATTGCCTCTGACCGCGATAATTTGGTTGGCGTACTGATTTAATTTCTCTGCCACTTGAGGTGGATTATAAGACGAAGGAACAGGGTTCCTTGGTCCATGATTGAGTATGTCCCCTAGTAAGATAAGGTGATCCGCTCCTGATTGTTCAAATAACGCCAATGTTTGCTCTGTCGCCTCTAGGCAGCCATGCAAATCCGAAGCAAAAAATAATTTCACAAGCACTTCCCCCTAAAAATACTAGGGTATTCTAACGCTGCAAAGACTATTCGTCATCCCGAGCCATGGCATTGATCACAATATTGTTGTAGCTGACCATACCGATCACTTCACCATTCTCAATCACTGGTGCTCGGCTAATGCCAAAACGCTCAAACAAACGTGCGCAGTATTTTACATTCATATCCGGCGAAACACACAACGCAGGCTTGGTCATGATTTCATAAATATTGGTGCGATTGGGCGAGCGATTTTTTGCCAGCACTTTTTTGGCGATATCGTTCATCAAAACGATACCGAATTCATCATCCTCATGACGCTTATTCACCACCAGCGCTTTCACCTGATGTGCGCGTGCCAGTGTGATCCCTTGGTGCACCGTCGTAAGGCCATCCACCACGACAAAGGTGTTGGCCATTACGTCTCTCACTCGAATTTTATCATGGCTATTCATATTTCATCCTCAACCACTTTGGTCAACTTGGCGACTTGATGCGCCACACCTACGGCATCTTCTATGTCGATTTGAATGGCGATCCCTTGCCCAGATTCGGTATCAAATTCCCCGACTTCACTGATGGTTTCCAATATATGTCGCGATAAGTGCTCCTCAACCACGAACAGTACGACGTCTTTCTGCACTTCCAGCGTGAGGCCAAAAAAAGTGCGTTTTTGATTCAAACCTTGACCGCGAGCGTTGTTAATCACGGTCGCTCCGGTAGCCCCCGCTTCTCGCGCGGCATCCAACACCACATCCGTTTTACTGTCTTCCACGAATGCTAGAATCAATTTAAATCGCATCATCATCCTCCTGTGACGAATAGCGGCGATTGAACCACTGCGTTATTTGCGCGTAGCCCATCACAGATATCATCGGAAAAAGGCTGGCAAAAGCAATTAAGCCAAACCCATCAATTAATGGGCTTCTGCCAGGTACGGTTGAAGCAAGCCCCAGCCCTAGTGCGGCAACCAACGGCACTGTCACGGTCGATGTCGTCACGCCACCGGAATCATAAGCTAGGGGAATAATCATTCTTGGGGCAAAGTAGGTTTGAATGACCACAATGATATAGCCAGCAATGATGTAATAATGAATCGGATCGCCGACCACAATACGATAACTTCCAAGGGCAATCCCAAAAGCGACACCTATAGCAACAGCCACTCTCAAACCCGTAACGCCAATGCTCCCACCAGAAACTTGGTTCGCTTTAATCGCCACCGCAATCAATGACGGCTCCGCGATAGTCGTGCTAAAGCCGATAAAAAACGCAAACAGGTACACCCAGTAGTAATCCACCCATTCTAACTGCTGACCTATGCTGATTCGCACGGCTTGCAGAAACGCAGGCTCCGTCAGTTGTATCGCCATCGTCTCACCCAATGGAAAAAGAGCGAGATCCAAGCCAATCAAAAATAAGGCTAAACCAATGATCACGTAACCAAAGCCAAGCAACACTTTCAATGGATTGGTAATTGGCTTGCGTAAAATGGCAAATTGAAAGCCAAAAATGATCACCGCTATGGGGACAACATCCAATACGGTGGTGGTTAAAGTGTCGGTAAAGCGTTCGAACTCAATCATGCCAACACCATGCCGTAGATCATGACGAACATCATGGGCAATAAGGAGGCAAACGCAATTAAGCCAAAACCATCAATCATCGGGTTTCGCCCCTTAATGGATGAAGCGAGCCCCACCCCCAACGCCGTCACAAGGGGAACAGTGATGGTAGACGTCGTGACGCCTCCCGAATCGTATGCGAGGCCGATAATGGTTTCCGGAGCAAACCCCGTCAGCACCACCACGCCAATGTAGCCACCAATAATCAAATAGTGAATTGGCCAACCTTTTAAGATGCGCAGTACGCCAAGTACTATCGCAGCCCCAACTGACAACGCTACGGTTAAACGCAAGCCGTTGGCATACTCATCCATAGAATCTTCTGTATGGGCAATCATGCCTCCTTCCGCCGCGACTTCTGCCGCTTCATTAGCGACCGCGGTCAAGGCGGGCTCTGCGATCGTCGTACCAAAACCAAGACAAAACGCAAAAACCATCAACCAAAACACACTGCCTTTTCTCGCAAAAGCTTGCGCCATCGATTCGCCAATGGGAAAGAGCCCCATTTCTAAGCCAAAGATAAAAAAGGTCAAACCGAGGATCACAAGAACAAGACCAAAGCCGATGGACAAAATATTGGGTAGTGGCTCTTTGAGTACAACGATTTGAAAGAAAACAATCACCACAACAATGGGCAACAAATCTCTCGCACTTGCCGCAAACGCTTTAAGTAACGCTATGATTGCATTCATCCGCTGTCCTTAGTGTGATTGTCCTTGTTGTAATCATTGCAGAGTTTTTTTCGTCGCGATGTGATTCGTGTGAAAAGCACAGTAATAATTGGTTACATTTTGACAAGAATGTGACCTTACTCAGAAACAAGGGCAAGATGAACCATTGAACTATCATAGGGTTGGCTGCGTACTTATCTGTGCCATATACTAAATGCAGGTATGGAGGCGTGCATGAAAATACTATTGACTGGTGGAACAGGTTTTATCGGTTCGGAACTGCTGAAAACGTTGTCTTCTCATCAGATCCTACTGCTCACTCGTAACATCGAAGCGGCAAAGAAGAATTTGAGTTTTGTAGACTTAGGCAACATTCAATACCTTGATGACCTCTCTTCTCTGCAAGATTTGAACGATATCGATGCCGTGATTAATTTGGCAGGCGAACCTATCGCCGACAAACGCTGGAGTGCAGCACAAAAAAAAGCCATCTGCGACAGTCGATGGCAATTGACCGAAGCTTTGGTCGAGTTGATTCACGCCAGTGCTAAGCCCCCAGCCGTTTTTATCAGTGGATCGGCGGTAGGTTACTATGGTGATCAACAAGCTCATCCATTTGATGAGTGTTTGCACGTTCACAGTGCCGGATTTACTCATACGGTTTGCGCTCATTGGGAGCAAATTGCGAAGCAGGCGCAATCAGACCTGACGCGTGTTTGCTTATTGCGCACTGGCGTGGTTCTGGCTCCTCACGGGGGTGCGCTCAAGAAAATGTTATTGCCCTACCAATTTGGCTTAGGCGGCCCTATTGGCAGTGGCAAGCAATACCTACCTTGGATACACCTGCAAGATATGGTGAGAGCGATTGTTTTTCTGCTCGAAACGCCTCACGCTCAAGGTGAGTACAACGTCTGTGCACCGCATCCGGTTAGCAATAAAGAGTTTAGCCGCGCCTTGGCGAAATCCCTTCATCGCCCTCATTTTCTCTGGACGCCCGAGTGGGTTATGACACTCATGATGGGAGAATCGTCTTGCCTGCTGTTTGATAGCATTCGTGCTAAGCCAAAACGCTTGACCGAACTTGGCTTTACGTTCCACTTTTCTCGAATTGAACCCGCTTTAAATCACTTATTGAAAGCCAAACACTGACTCTCAAGCGTTTAACATCGAATTTATTTAAGGACTAATCATGACCAAATGGGTCTTAATCACAGGCTGCTCGAGTGGTATTGGGTACGTCTGTGCGCACGCACTGCAAAAAAGCGGCTTTGAAGTCATTGCTTCTTGTCGAAACCTCCGTGATGTTGAGCGCTTGCAAAGCGAAGGACTCACGTGCATTCAACTCGATTTAGCCGATAGCAACAGCATTTCTCTTGCCGTTCAACAAGCCCTAGAGATCAGCGACGGGCGACTCTATGGGCTTTTTAACAATGGTGCCTATGGGCAACCTGGTGCACTGGAGGATCTCCCCACCGACGCATTGAGAGCCCAGTTTGAAAGCAACTTTTTTGGTTGGCATCAATTGGTACGTGAAATATTACCGATCATGAGAGAGAACAAGCAGGGACGCATTGTGCAAAATAGCTCCGTGTTAGGATTCGCTGCGATGAAATATCGCGGTGCCTATAACGCCTCTAAATTCGCGATTGAAGGTTGGAGCGACACCCTCAGGCTTGAGCTCGATGGCACGAATATTCACATTGCCATCCTCGAACCGGGCCCAATCGAAACCCGTTTTCGTTACAACGCGCTGCAAGCCTTTTTGCAATGGATTGATATTGAAAACAGCCCTCACAGAGACAGCTATCTGGCGCAAAAAGATCGCCTAGAGAATACCAACTCGAAGAGCAGTTTCGTCTTACCTGCCGAGTCTTGTATTGAGCCAGTGTTGCACGCGCTAACCAGTCAGAAACCGAAAATACGTTACCGAGTGACCACACCAACTAAGCTGTTTGCTGTATTCAAACGGATTTTACCAACGCGCTGGCTGGATGAAATATTAAAAAGAGCGGCGTAATTTATTGCTGATAATGTAATCAATTCGTCACAAATGGATGATAATTTACTCATCACCACAAAATCTCGGTCATTTTCACTGCTAACAAAACGAGCACCTAGTTCATGTCATTAAATCAATTAAACTGGCTAAGTGTGGGTGTGGTGCTGACAATATTTATACTTATTTAGGCACTTTCGCTTGCCACTCGACAAAACGCTGCACTCTGCAGCGTTTTTTGTGCTTGAAAAACCAGGCTCTCTACCCAATATCTTGTTGAGATAAGACTGTCTTGATAAGGATCCCAAAATGCAATCTCCATACATTGTTGATATCAATGAGCAAAATTTTCGTGAAATCATCGAACGCTCAACACAAACACCAATAGTGGTACATTTTTGGGCAAATGCTTATCCTGAGAGCACCGAACATCTTCCTGCTCTCCGCCAACTCGCCCAGCAATATCAAGGCGCGTTTGTCTTAGCGCTGCTCGATTGTGAACAGCAAGGCCCCATCGCCGCACAGTTTGGCGTACAAGTGTTGCCAACCACCGCATTGTTCATCAATGGGCAAGCAGTCGATGGTTTAGGGGGGCCTCATCCGTTGGAAAAAATTCAGGCCATGCTGGATAAACACTTACCGTCACAAGATGAGTTGCTACTGAAAGAGATCAGCGAGCTTATCCAGCAATCTCGCCATACTGAGGCGTTGGAGAAAATCGCGTTGTTGTCTGAGGCCATCGCACAACGAGGTGATGTCAAGTTGGCTCACGCCAATTGCTTATTAGAGCTTCATCAACTCGACTTAGCAGAGCAGCTACTGTCAAACATTCCTTTAGAATATCAGGACAATTACTATAAAGGCTTGATCGCGAAACTCGACCTACAAAGACAGGCCACCAACAGCCCTGAGATCCAAAAATTGGAGCAGCAACACCAAGTGAATCCAGAAGATCACACTATCACCTGTGAGCTAGCGATCCAGTATCAGCAAGTCGGTAGAGAAGAGGAAGCGCTGGCGCTACTCTGGTCACAATTGAAAGTTAATTTAAGCATTGGAGATGGTGAAGTACGGAAAACCTTTATGGACATTCTTTCCGCACTAGGGCAAGGAAATGCCGTAGCCAGTCGCTACCGTCGACAACTCTACTCCATCCTTTACTAAATTAGTTTCAACTTACTTTCAAATCAATTACTTAAGGCTGGCTTAATCCGGCCTTTATTCTGTCAGAAACTAGCGTCAATTCGCATTTATTGCATTGTTTTACTTATCATTCTGCGCAAAAATAAACCAATTGCATATCTTATTTATTCAGAAGGATGGAATTATGCCAATTGACTCGTTAGTCACTATCGCGGTACTCGTTTTTGTTGCGATTACCTTTATTGCCTCAGCAGTAAAAACCGTACCACAAGGACACAACTGGACGGTGGAGCGCTTTGGTCGCTATACCATTACGCTAAAACCAGGCCTCAACCTGATCGTCCCTTTCATCGATCGTATCGGCCACAAAATCAATATGATGGAGCAGGTTCTCGATATCCCTGCTCAAGAAGTTATTTCTAAAGACAACGCCAACGTGGTAATCGATGCCGTCTGTTTTGTTCAAGTCATTGATGCTGCGAAAGCCGCATACGAGGTCAGTGAACTGCAGCACGCGATCCGTAACCTCACCTTGACCAACATGCGTACGGTACTCGGCTCAATGGAGCTGGACGAAATGCTTAGTCAGCGCGATATGATCAACACGAAATTGCTTTCGATCGTCGACCAAGCCACCAACCCTTGGGGCGTTAAAGTCACACGTATCGAAATTAAAGACGTTCAGCCACCAGCGGATCTCACGGCGGCAATGAACGCACAAATGAAAGCCGAGCGTAACAAACGTGCCGAAGTTCTCGAAGCCGAAGGGATTCGCCAAGCACAAATTCTACGCGCAGAAGGTCAAAAGCAATCTGAAATCCTCAAAGCAGAAGGGGAAAAACAAGCTGCCATTTTGCAAGCAGAAGCTCGTGAACGTGCGGCTGAAGCAGAAGCAAAAGCGACAGCCATGGTTTCTGACGCAATCGCCAAAGGTGACATGCAAGCGGTAAATTACTTCATTGCGCAAGGCTATACTGAAGCATTGAAGACCATTGGCCAAGCCGAAAATGGGAAAATCATCATGCTCCCACTTGAGGCTTCTGGTCTAATGGGTTCAATTGCTGGTATTGCTGAGATGTTCAAGCAAAGCGGCGATTCACAAAAATAAGGAGGCGCTGTGATTGAGTTATTAGATGGCATCAATCACTGGCATTGGCTAGCTCTCGGGCTAGCCTTATTGGCAGTGGAACTGTTGGGCACCGCAGGTTACTTTCTTTGGCTTGGTTTGTCGGCTTTACTGGTTGGTCTGTTGCTGTCTCTTATCCCTATGAGTTGGCAACTGCAGTGGAGCGCATTCGCAGTGTTCTCACTCGTGACGACTTGGCTTTGGTGGCGTAAACAGCTTGCAAAAGATCAGCATGATGATTCATCACGCGATCTTAATCAGAAGCAAAAACAACTGGTTGGCCAAGAAATTATTCTAAAAGAGGATATCCATGCCGGCATGAATCGAATCCAAGTGGCAGACTCCACTTGGTCAGCACATTCTGATATTGATATTCCAGCAGGCAGTAAAATTAAAATTATCGCCTTAGATGGAATTGTGTTGAAGGTTGAAGTGAGCGCTTAGTTGTTAATAGCGTGGACAGTTTGAGGCCTTATTTTCCAAGAGAGCCTCTTTCTGTCGTCAACTAGTATTGCTAAAAAATGACAAATACAATTTGTAACTTAACGATCGCTACGCCAACACATCGTACCTTTATCTAGTATCTAGCGAAAACGATAAAAATCCGCCCCTAAGAAGGTGTCCCATCCTCTTTGCCATTCCGCTTTGATCATCGCCTCATTCGCGTACTCACTACATTGTCCCGTATAGCGAATCCCTCTAATACCTTTTTCAAAAGCATGAAAAGGGTCACAGTATTCTTTCTTCCCTTTTTCATACCCCTGCATATATGCATTCTGCTCAAAGGGAACCTTTTCCTTAATCGCACTTAGTGACTCTGACTCTTGTTGATAACCATGAACGCCAAATCGATATCCTTGATTAAACCAAAACTCTTCCGAAGTCATTGGCGTCGAGGATGTACAACCAGCAAGAGCTATGAAACACAGTGCTGCCAAACTATAATTTTTCATGTTGCCTCCTAGAAAAGAAAAAAGCCGAGCACTTAGTGCTCAGCTTATTAGGCAGTTATACTAGGTTCAACTTATTTTACGTTGAAAGGAATAGCTAGAATCAACTTGAAATCAGTCTCATCTTGGAACGCGTTTGCATAACCAGTCCAGTTTGGAGCATCAGAATCATTGAAGTATTGAGTGTAGTGGAATGCTACAGTCGCATCTTTCAATGCACCAGCTTGAATTGCGTAGTTAGCAAACATACTGTACGCGTATTCAGTTAGATCATCGTAGCCTGCAACTGAAGCACCAGTGCCAAGAGCCGCACTTACACCAGCACTAAACCCTGTGCCGCCAATATCAGAAAAGTCACGAGATACAGAACCGAAAACAGCTAGCTCTTCATGATGGTTAAAGTCTGAACGGTTGTTCCACCAAATTTCATACGCACCATTTGAGCCACCGTAACCTGCTGTAGGACGGTATGCAAACCAGTTACCATCTTCGTCTGCAGAAGTATAGGTTGCTTCAGCACGGAAAGAATAAGCACCAGCAGAGAAACTAGACAAGAACGCCAACTGGTAGCCTAGGTCATCATTTGTATATTGGTTTTCATCTTGAACGATATAAAGTTGTGGAGACCAGTAGAAGCCACCATCAGTTGTGCCTTTCACTTTAAAGTGAGCTGTTGTACGCTCATCCAACTTAGAAAGAGCACCGTCTAAGCTAATGCCGTTATCTAAAGTATAACGAGCACCTAGAGAGAACAAAATCTCATCATCGCCATCAACACCTTTGAAAGCGTCAGTTTCTTTGTACCATGGTGCTTTGTATTCATCAGCAACCACGAAACCTAAATCAAGCTTGCCGAATGTACCACCAATTTCACCACCACGGTAAGTACCAGGAGCGAACGACCAGTTTACACCTAAACCGCTTGCAACTGATGGTTGGAAGTAGCCTAGTTTAGCGCGAACATTGTCACCAAACTTAAACTTAGCAGCTGCTGTTGCAAAAGAGACGCCGCCTTTTTCTAGGTTGTTCCAACAACCAGCAGATGCAGGACCATCACAGTCAAGGAAGTTCATTTCATGACCAGCACCAACTGAATCATTCCACATATCCCAAGTGCTATAGATAACGAAATCCGCACCAACGACATCATTGACGTAACCCGAATTAAAACCTAGGTTGATAAACAAGCTGCCGTGGTTCAGGTTTGTCTCTTTCTTAGTATCGTTACCGTTTGCATCAACGTTGCCACGATCACGAGCACGCATCCACATGTTAAAGTTACCGCTGATGGTTGATTCAGCAAAAAACTCAGAAACCTCACCAGCATACTGTGGACCTACTTGGTCCGCAGCTGAAACTGGAGCTGCTGCGATTGCGCCTACCATTGCTGCAGTTATGGCAGATACTTTAAAAAATTTGTCCATGGAAAAACTCCTAAAAATGGATATAGCTGTATTTTTTCATTCTCACCTTTAGTTGGCCGCCGAAGGGAGAAATCATTTCCTACGAAAAAACCTAATTAATCCTAATTTTGGTTTTTTTATTTCCTGCATACACCGTGTGTATCCATGGCTCATAGACTAACTTCGCAGCGTAAAACATCCAATAGGAACTTATTTTTTTTCTAAAAAAATATGAGCAAGACCAAATTTCCTCAAATCAACATGATCTAGATCTTATTTTCCATCCAAACTAGAAGCAATAAACAAAGGCCTTATAAACAATAACTTAAATAAATCAATTTGAACCTCATCGCATTATATGTTTCTACGCAAAGCATTTAGTCAGCACACGATCTGGCTCACGGAATAATTTTTATCGATATTTTCATTCGTTAACCAGTATTTATTTCACATAAAAAAATAACCCTCCAAACGTCAATTTAGAGGGTTTTAGTTTTTATTTTATCTTTTTTAGGTTACAGAAGTGCGAGTAAATCTTGCTCTGTTTGAATTTCCACGCCAAGTTCTTGCGCTTTGGTTAATTTTGAACCCGCCGCTTCACCAGCAAAAACGATATCTGTTTTCTTGGATACACTTCCCGTGACTTTAGCCCCCAATCGTTCCAAAGCCGCTTTTGCATCGCCACGACTGAGCTGTGTCAAGGTTCCGGTTAGTACAACGACTTTGCCTGCTAATGGCTGAGGTATCTCACTACCAAGCTCCTCGACAGCGGGCCAAACAATCCCTTGTTCAATAAGTGCTTGCACCACCCTTTGATTTTTCTCTTCAGCAAAAAATGCCGTGATATGACGAGCGACGACTTCACCGATATCGGGAACTTCGATTAACTGCTCATGCGTTGCAGTTTGTATTGCTTCTAGTGTTTTAAAATGGCGAGCCAAATTTGCCGCGGTTGCCTCGCCCACTTCTCGAATTCCCAAAGAATAAAGAAAACGCGCCAACGTGGTCTCTTTCGCAACGTTAAGGGCGTTGACGATGTTCTGCGCTGACTTTGGTCCCATTCGCTCAAGTACCGTTAAAACGCCTGCAGATAACGTAAACAAATCCGCAGGTGTCTCTACCATTTCTTTGTCTACAAGCTGCTCGATGACCTTGTCACCCAGCCCATCAACATCGAGTGCCTTCCTAGAGACGAAATGTTTCAGCGCCTCTTTTCGCTGTGCTTGACATACCAATCCGCCAGAGCAGCGAGTCACCGCTTCTCCCTCAATACGTTCAACATGTGAGTGACAGACTGGGCAAGAGGTCGGGAAAACGATGTTTTTTTCATCCCCTTTACGTCTATCTTTCACCACAGAAACAATTTGTGGAATCACATCCCCGGCGCGTCGAATCACGACGGTATCACCAACCATCACACCAAGGCGTTCGATTTCATCAGCGTTATGAAGCGTTGCATTACTGACGGTAACACCACCCACAAATACAGGCTCTAATTTTGCGACGGGCGTAATGGCGCCAGTACGTCCGACTTGGAATTCAACATCGTTTAATGTCGTGAGTTCTTCTTGTGCAGGAAACTTATACGCGATAGCCCAACGCGGTGCGCGTGCCACAAAACCTAATTTTTCTTGAATCGCAATGTCGTCAATCTTAATAACGACACCATCAATTTCATATGGCAATGCATCGCGTCGATTTAAAATGTCGGTGTAGAATTCCTTAACGCTTTCCAATCCATTAACCAACTTCGTCTCAGGGCACATAGGTAAGCCCCATTGCTTTAACTGCAAGAAACGCTGGTAATGGCTTGATGACAGTGAGATACCCTCAACGACGCCCACGCTATACGCATAAAACGCCAACGGACGAGTTGCGGTGATCTTCGAATCAAGTTGGCGTAAGCTTCCCGCCGCTGCATTGCGCGGATTGACGAATACTTTTTCGCCTTTCTTGCGAGCGATGTCGTTGAGTTTTTCAAAGCCTGCTTTGGGCATGAAGACTTCACCACGAACTTCGATGCGTGAAGGCCAACCTTCTCCCTGCAATTTCAGTGGCACAGAAGCAATGGTACGCACGTTTTCGGTAATATTTTCGCCAGTGGCACCATCACCTCGTGTCGCGGCCTGAACCAAAACGCCATTTTCATAGAGAAGGCTGACTGCTAAACCATCAAGCTTAGGCTCGCAACAAAATGCATCAATATGAGCACTTGGCATACGATCTTGTGCGCGTTTAAGGAAACTCTCGAGCTCTTCATCGCTAAAGGCATTATCCAACGAAAGCATCGGGATCTCATGTGTCACTTGGCGGAAACTATCAAGAGCGACACCTCCCACTCGCTGACTCGGTGAGTCAACACTCATCCACTCCGGATGCTCCGCTTCAATCGCCATTAACTCACGCATCATGCGGTCATATTCGGCATCCGGAATTTCAGGATTATCTTCAACGTAGTAACGAACTGCGTGATGATGCAGTTGCTGTTTTAATTCTTCTAAATATTGCTGCTTGGATTCAGACATTTTCCAGCCCTTAAATCACGATAAAAAAGGGCTCCTTAGGGAGCCCTGATGGGATAAATGAAGCTTAAGCTTTTGACGCTTTGAACTCAACTATTTGCCTTCTGTAACCCGCCAATCGATCTGGCGTCATAAGATTGCGCTTATCATCAAGCACATTACCACCGAGATCATCCGCGATTTTCTGCGCGGTTTTTAGCATCAAGTTAAAGTTCTGGTCAGCCTCACCATAACAAGGCAAGGTCATAAAGAAAGAGATGCCTTTGGTCGAGAATTCCGCGGGGTCATCATGTTTTAGCGTGCCTGGATGCATCATATTTGCAACACTAAACAGCACTTTACCAGTACCCGACATATCAAGATGTCGATGGAAAATATCCATTTCACCATACACTAGGCCATTTTGTTGCATGCTATCAAACAGCTTGGTACCAACAAAGGGAGAATCACCAGCACAGTGTACATTAAGAACAATGACTTGCAGTTCTGGTTCTACTGTTTGTGACGTTGGCTCATCGGGCTCTACGATGATCTCTTCACCAGAAAACGCGTCAATCTCTTCAGGATGATGAGTGATAGGTTCATCTATTTCCTGATGTTGCTCAACCCAAGCAGGCGCATCCTGCTCAATCGAAGCGGCTGCTTCTGCCTCTGCGACCGTAATATCATCATCAAATTTAGGTTGTGAGAACTTATTCTCTTTATCTTGTCCGCTATGAAGATCATCAATTAATGGATCACCAATAACACCACTCGTAGAAAAGGGCTTCTCGTCTTCAAACGCGGGTTCTTTACGCTCTTTTCGAATAATTTCGTAATCATCTTCAGGGGCAACATACATCTCGCTCTCTTTAGGTTCGCTTTCCCCCAAATCAAGCTTGCTTAATGGTTTATCACCAAATTTTGCCTTCCCTTCTTTTTTACTCGTCCAAAGTCCGTGAAACAGCAGCGCCATGATGGCTAATGCGCCAACCACAATGAGTACGAATCGCAATTCCTGCATTATTTACTCTCATAATCCCAGAGACACACAAGGGTCTGTGAATCTATCAACCTAAAATATCTGGTTACTTTACCAAAGTTATCGAAAGAGTTAGAACAAATTAATGTTAGAAGTTCAAAGATTGGTGTGATTTCTTGCACGCTTTTTTTCTTTCCTCAGTTGGGTACAATGAGTTCATTCATTTCTTAAGCAGAACAATAAGATGAACACAACGTACACAAAGCGTAGCGGATTTGGTTATTTTTTCTATGGATTGGAACTGGCGTTATCACCCGGCGTAAAACGATTCATACTCATGCCACTGCTTGCAAACATCCTCCTAGTTGGAGGAGCACTCTATTATCTATTCTCTAACCTTAATCTCTGGATTGAAGGGTGGATAGGCCAATTGCCCGATTTTCTTTCTTGGCTGAGTTACCTGTTATGGCCGCTATTGGCACTGACGATCATCGCGACCTTCTCTTATTTCTTTAGTACCTTGGCCAATTTCATTGCAGCGCCATTTAATGGCCTCCTTGCGGACAAAGTGGAAGAAAAACTGACAGGGAAAAAAAGTAACAACGAAGGCTTTTCTGATGTTGTTAAAGATGTACCTCGCGTCTTGGCTCGCGAATGGCGAAAACTGCTTTACGTACTCCCTAAAGCAATAGGTTTATTCTTACTGTTACTTATCCCCGCGTTAGGCCAAACCGTCGCGCCTCTTCTGTGGTTTATTTTTACCGCTTGGATGCTAGCAATTCAGTATTGTGACTACCCATTCGACAACCACAAAGTCTCCTTTCATGAGATGAGAAACACTTTGAAACAAAACCAATCTAAAGCCTATACCTTCGGCGCCATGGTATCCCTGTGTACTTCCATCCCTATTCTTAACTTGATCGTGATGCCTGTTGCGGTTTGTGGTGCAACCGCCATGTGGGTCAATGAGTTTAAGCGAGGATAGTTTAAGCACTTGCCACCTTAATGATGGGTGGCAAGTTTTTTCCGTGTAGAAACATCACTCTCATAAGATATAACTATTTAATCCTTTTCCCTTTGAATTATCAGTCATATCCTTCTATTCGTATTCACTAAACGTGTAATGAAGGAACATCACCATGAGCAAAATCTACGAAGACAACTCTCTGACTATTGGCAATACTCCACTGGTTCGTTTGAACAAAGTGAGTAACGGTAAAGTGCTAGCGAAAATCGAAGCTCGCAACCCTAGCTTCAGTGTGAAGTGCCGTATCGGTGCAAACATGATTTGGGAAGCAGAAAAAGAAGGCAAACTGAAACCAGGTGTTGAATTGGTAGAACCAACCAGTGGTAATACTGGTATTGCACTGGCATTTGTTGCAGCCGCTCGTGGTTACAAGCTGACACTGACGATGCCTGAGTCTATGAGTCTAGAGCGCCGTAAACTATTGAAAGCACTTGGTGCAAATCTAGAGCTTACTGAAGCGGCGAAAGGCATGAAAGGCGCAATCGCTAAAGCAGAAGAAATTGTCGCTAGCAACCCTGAAAAATACCTGCTTCTTCAACAATTCAATAACCCAGCAAACCCAGAAATTCACGAAAAGACCACGGGGCCAGAAATCTGGGAAGCAACCGATGGTGCTATCGATGTCTTTGTTGCTGGTGTAGGGACTGGTGGTACCATTACTGGTACTAGCCGTTACATCAAAGGTGAGAAAGGGAAGCAAATTCTTTCCGTTGCCGTTGAACCAACAGAATCCCCTGTAATTTCTCAAGCGCTGGCAGGTGAAGAAATCAAGCCAGCACCACACAAAATCCAAGGTATCGGCGCTGGTTTCATTCCTGGTAACCTCGACTTGTCACTGATTGACCGTGTTGAGAAAGTGACATCGGAAGAAGCCATTGAAATGGCTCGTCGCCTAATGGAAGAAGAAGGTATCTTGGCGGGTATTTCATCAGGAGCTGCAGTAGTGGCAGCAAACCGCCTTGCTGAACTCCCTGAATTCGAAGGAAAAACCATTGTCACCGTACTACCTAGCTCTGGCGAACGTTACCTAAGTACCGCCCTATTTGCAGGCCTCTTTACTGAGAAAGAGAACCAGCAGTAATACGGGTTCAAATCAATTTTTCGTTCAAAAAAGCCCCATTCAGGGGCTTTTTTGTTGATCCTTGCCTCACCTTTGGTAATATCAGGGTGTTTTATTTTTAGCTTCAAAATAAAGAAGCGATAAAGAAAGTTTTTTGACATTTATGCAACAAAGCATAAAGCGTATTACATAAACTTTTGACTCGTATCTGCTTCAACACGCTTGCTCCCCTCGTGCTCTGGCGCGGTTCAAGTAAAGCGGTTAAGCTAAAACGAGTCTTGACTAACAAAAATACATTCAATTGGGGTATATCACATGTACGAGAAGCAAGTAGAAATCACAGCAGAAAACGGCCTTCACACTCGCCCAGCTGCTCAATTCGTAAAAGAAGCTAAAGCTTTTGACGCGGATATCACTGTGACTTCTAATGGCAAAAGCGCAAGCGCTAAGAGTCTGTTCAAACTACAAACTCTAGGTCTTGTAAAAGGCACTGTAGTTACAATCTCTGCTGAAGGCCCACAAGCACAGCAAGCAGTTGATCACCTAGTTGCTCTAATGGATCAACTACACTAATCAATGTATCCCTCAAAGCCATTTAGCTCACACTAAATGGCTTTGTTCAAAGTACAACCGATTAGTCAGCTACAATTTTTCGTTAGCGATTTAGTCACACATTCCCGTTTACGTTTGACCAACTTAAGGTAAGGCTATGATTTCAGGCATCCTGGCATCTCCTGGTATTGCAATTGGTAAAGCACTACTACTTCAAGAAGATGAAATTGTCCTAAACACTAACACTATCACCGAAGCTCAAGTAGAAGCTGAAGTTCAGCGTTTCTACGACGCGCGCAGCAAATCTTCTGCACAGCTAGAAACAATCAAGCAGAAAGCGCTAGAAACTTTCGGTGAAGAGAAGGAAGCGATCTTCGAAGGTCACATCATGCTTCTTGAAGATGAAGAGCTAGAGGAAGAAATCCTAGCACTCATCAAAAAAGAGAAGATGACTGCAGACAACGCGATTTACACTGTTATCGAAGAGCAAGCAACCGCTCTAGAATCTCTTGATGATGAATACCTGAAGGAACGCGCAACGGATATCCGTGATATCGGTTCTCGTTTTGTCAAAAATGCTCTTGGTATCAACATTGTTTCGCTAAGTGATATCAACGAACAAGTTATCTTGGTGGCTTACGACCTCACTCCATCTGAAACTGCGCAAATCAACCTAGATTACGTTCTTGGTTTCGCTTGTGACATCGGTGGTCGTACATCTCATACTTCAATCATGGCTCGCTCACTTGAGCTTCCTGCGATTGTTGGTACAAACGACATCACAAAGAAAGTTAAGAATGGCGACATGCTGATTCTTGACGCAATGAACAACAAAATTATCGTTAACCCTTCTGAAGCTCAGATTGAAGAAGCGAAAGCTGTGAAAGCTTCGTTCCTAGCAGAGAAAGAAGAGTTGGCGAAGCTGAAAGACCTACACGCAGAAACACTAGATGGTCACCGCGTAGAAGTATGCGGCAACATCGGTACAGTAAAAGACTGTGATGGCATCATCCGTAACGGTGGTGAAGGTGTTGGTCTCTACCGTACTGAATTCCTCTTCATGGATCGCGACGCGCTACCAACAGAAGAAGAACAGTACCAAGCATATAAAGAAGTTGCAGAAGCAATGGAAGGTCAAGCTGTCATTATCCGTACAATGGATATCGGTGGTGATAAAGATCTACCATACATGGATCTTCCAAAAGAGATGAACCCATTCCTAGGCTGGCGTGCAGTTCGCATCAGCTTAGATCGTCGCGAAATTCTTCGTGACCAGCTACGTGGTATCCTACGTGCTTCAGCACACGGTAAACTACGTATCATGTTCCCAATGATCATCTCTGTTGAAGAAATTCGCGCGCTGAAAGAAGCGATCGAAGAGTACAAAGCAGAACTTCGCGCAGAAGGTCTTGCATTCGACGAAAACATCGAAATCGGTGTGATGGTTGAAACGCCAGCAGCCGCCGCTGTTGCTCACCATTTGGCGAAGGAAGTTTCTTTCTTCTCTATCGGTACTAACGACTTAACTCAGTACACACTCGCCGTAGACCGTGGTAACGAGATGATTTCTCATCTTTACAACCCACTGTCACCAGCTGTACTAACGGTTATCAAGCAAGTGATCGATGCTTCTCACGCAGAAGGTAAATGGACTGGTATGTGTGGTGAGCTAGCAGGTGATGAGCGTGCTACCCTTCTACTATTGGGTATGGGTCTAGATGAATTCTCTATGAGCGGCATTTCTATTCCTAAAGTGAAGAAAGTGATCCGCAATGCAAACTTCGCAGCAGTGAAAGCAATGGCAGAAGAAGCGCTATCATTGCCAACAGCGGCTGAAATCGAAGCTTGTGTAGAAAAGTTCATCGCAGAGCACTCTAAGTAATCTGCTGACCAATTTTCGAGCCTATATAATATGTTAGGCGGCTAAAAAAAGTCGTCTAACTGCTCGGATTGGTATACTATAATTCGACAGAATAAAACTAAACCTTAGGAGCATGACACAATGGGTCTGTTTGACAAACTTAAGAAGCTTGTATCTGATGACAGCGCTAGCGCCGGTGCAATCGAAATTATCGCACCTTTGTCTGGTGAGATCGTGAACATCGAAGATGTGCCAGATGTTGTTTTTGCTGAGAAGATCGTTGGTGACGGTATTGCTATCAAACCAACAGGCAACAAAATGGTAGCTCCTGTAAACGGTACTATCGGTAAGATCTTTGAAACTAACCACGCATTCTCTATCGAGTCTGATGATGGTGTTGAACTGTTTGTTCACTTCGGTATCGACACAGTTGAACTAAAAGGCGAAGGTTTCACTCGTATCGCTGAAGAAGGTCAAACTGTTAAAGCAGGCGACACTGTAATTGAATTCGACCTTGCTCTTCTTGAAGAGAAAGCGAAGTCAACACTAACTCCAGTTGTTATCTCTAACATGGACGAAATCAAAGAGTTGAACAAGCTTTCTGGTTCTGTTGTTGTTGGTGAAACACCAGTTCTACGCGTAACTAAGTAATTACTACTTAGTTAACAGAAAAACGCTGCCATTGGCAGCGTTTTTTGTTTTTGTGAGCAACCTAAGATAGCAACCCAATTGCACTGCCTGGGGCTTGCTTGGCTTGAGCCAGCAAAGCAGAGGTAGCCTGTTGCAATACCTGAGACTTCACTAAAGCGGTCGATGCTTTCGCAAAATCGGTATCCCATATTCGCCCTTTTGATTCAGTGACATTGCGATTGATACTTTGCAAATTGTCCATCGTCCCCTCTACCCGATTTTGAAAACTGCCGATTTCACTTCGGTGAGAATCCAGATATTGAATTGCAGTATCCACAACAGCAATTGCCAATTGAGCACCACCCACACTACTGATATCGAGTTCATCGAGCGTCACTTGTCCTTGCGGCTCAAAGTCTAGCTCTCCCTCCAAGCTTCCTGAGATATTTAAACCATCAGGAGCGTGACGATTAGCGACATAAAACTGCAATCGCCGATCATCCGTCACCGAGGACTCCACAACATTTTGCTGTGAATTGATATACGTAGCGACCTCTTCAAGACTGTCTCCAGGTTTAAGCGAGATCTTAATGGATTGATCATCCCCTTCGCTATCTCGAAAAGTAAAGCTAAGTTGCCTTGATTCCTTGTCAACTTGCCAATCATCATCCACTGATTCTGATGCTAGGTAATGATACCCGCCCATCTCAGGAACGTGAGTCCGCATGTTTTTGAGTTGCAAAGAAATGGAATTAGAATTTGCCCCAAGATGAAAACTTTTTGAACCATAACTTCCATCAAACAGATTTTTACCCGCAAATGTGGTTGTCCTGGCTATTCTTTCCACTTCATCTTTCAATACCACCACTTCCAACTGCAAACTTTGCCGATCATCATCGGAGTTCGACCCGTTTGCGGCTTGAAGAGAAAGAGATCGCAATCTCTGCAGTATTTCACTGCCCTCTTCCAACGCCCCTTCCGCTGTTTCTGCAACGGCATAAGCACTATGAGCGTTAGTTAATGCCACATCCAAACCACGAGTTTGGACATGAAGCGTATTCGCTATCTGCATTCCAGCGGCATCATCGCTGGCACTATTAATTCGAAATCCGGAACTTAGATTTTTTTGGGTTTCAGCTACCTGACTTGCCGCTGTGCTCAGATGCCTCTGAGCGACCATCGCAGACACGTTGGTATTGAGTGAAACCATTTAATCGATATCCCTCTCCTGTTTCAATTCCGTTCATTCGGCAATAACGAGAAAACCGTCAACCTATGCCGAGAACATCTTGCGTCGAGGATATTAAACAAAGAGCCAGGTAAGACTACCTGGCTCCTGCTTACCGAAATTAACCGCTGCTGCTCAGAGATTAGCCTAGTAGACTTAGCGCTGAGTTTGGCGCCTGTTTCGCTTGCGCAAGAATTGAACTTGACGCTTGCGATAGAATTTGAGTCTTGGTCAACTGAGTCGTTTCTTTCGCGAAGTCGGTATCCTTGATTCGGCTCTTCGACGCGTTCACGTTCTCGTTGATGTTGTCCAAGTTGCTGATTGCATGGTTGAAACGGTTCTGGAATGCACCCAACTCGGCACGGTGGCTGTCTACGTATTTCAGTGCCGCATCCACAATCGCTACCGACTCTTGCGCACCTTGTACGGTTGTTACGTCAATCGTATCTACCGTGACGTTTTTGCCTTCGCCTAGGCCAAGTTCACCTGCAAGGCTACCTGAGAAACCAATTTCACCTTGAACTTTGTTGTTACCAGCAAAGATCTGTAGCTTGCCGCCTTCACCCACTGACGCTTTTACAAGGTCAGTTTGACCGTTGATGTACGTCGCTAGCTCTTCGATGTCATCACCCGCTTTCGCGTTGATTTCGATCTCTTGCTCGTTACCAAAGCTGTCTGTCAGTGCAATCGTCAAGTCGTTGTCGCCTGCGGCCACATTCCAGTTCTTGTCTTTGCCTTCTTCAGCTTGGTAGCTCACGCCACCCATCATCACGTTGTCAGAGCGCATGTCTTTCAGTGACAGCATGACCGCTTCACCGTTATCCGCACCAATTTGCATTGCTTTCGTGCCGTAAGTACCGTTTAGCAGCTTGTTACCACCAAAAGACGTGGTTTCTGCAATACGGTTTAGCTCGTCGTTCAATGCGGTGATCTCTTCTTGAATCGCCACGCGCTCTGATTTTGAGTTTGAGCCGTTTGCTGATTGTAGAGATAGGTCACGCATACGTTGTAGGATGTTGGTGGTCTCGTTCATCGCACCTTCTGCGGTTTGTGCGATTGAGATACCGTCGTTGGCGTTACGTACCGCAACGTCTAGACCGCGACTTTGTACGTTCAAGCGGTTAGAGATTTGCAGACCTGCTGCATCATCTTTTGCACTGTTGA